>JAUIHJ010000230.1 GCA_030432015.1 bacterium | reverse complement strand
TCTCCAATCGGCGCCGCGCACCGGTTTCGGGGAGACCTTCGGTCATCGCTTCCGACGAGGTCGGAGACCTGCGCCGAACAATGCCTCGCATCCGCCGCGACCATTGGTTGTACGCGGGTTCCTTGTCATGCGCGGGTCTCTTGTTTTGCGCCGGTCTCCGACGTTCGTTATGCGCAGGTTTCTTGTTATGCGCAGGTCTCCGACCTCGCATTCGCCCGACCGGAGGTCTCCACTCGGCACCGCGCACCGGTTTCGGGGAGACCTTCGGTCATCGCTTCCGACGAGGTCGGAGACCTGCGCCGAACAATGCCGATTGTGACCCGCGCCGAACCGCGTGAGTGACCCGCGCCGAACCGTGTGACCCGCGTCAGTCTTGAAAACCGCAAGTCGGCCAACAGAGGGCTTGTGAGATCGTCGCGTGGCAACAATCATAACAGGATCCCTTACCCGATCCCTTACCCGATCCCTTACCCGATCCCTTACCCGATCCCTTACCCGATCCCTTACCCGATCCCTTACCCGATCGCGCCCAGCACCTGTGGCTGATTCGGGCGAAATTGGCTCCAGGACTATCATGCTGTTTGGCTGATCACGAGGAAATCGACTGATGCAAACGATGCGCGCCACACAACCAGCGGACCAGAACGTGCCCTGCCGCCGTGACGATCGCCAGCAGCGCCCGAGAGACACTTGCGGCCTGGCGCGGTGGCTGCTGTTGGGCACGGTGGTCCTGCTCTGTGCCGTCTCGCTTCAGCGGACCACGGCATTGGGCGACGAAACGCAGCTGCAGCCCGCCAAGAGTCGGCCTGCGACCAATCGCACGGCCGCAGCGCAGCAGATCCCGTCCCAAGTGAAAGACGCCAAGAACGTGCCAACCGGCAAACCTGCTCCGGATCAAGATCCTGCTTTCGCGCAGTACGCCATTTATGAAAACACGGCACCGCGTCCCGCGACCGCCGAGCCGATCGTCACGACGTTGCCGTTGGCGTTGAAGCCCCGCCAGCGAATTGCTTTGATCGGCAACACGCTGCTGGACCGGGCTCAACTGTTTGGGCACTTCGAGGCGATGCTTCACCAGCATTTTCCGGAACACGAACTGGTCGTACGGCACCTGGCCTGGTCTGCCGACGAGATTGACGTCCAACCCCGGCCCGCCAACTTCGCCGATACCGAACAACATTTGACCCACGAACAAGCGGACGTGATCTTCGCCGCCTACGGGTTTAACGAGTCGTTCGCTGGCCAGGACGGGCTCGACGCGTTTCGTCGTAAATTGACCGACTACGTCGCCAAGCTCAAATCCAAATCATACAACGGCAAGGCTGCGCCCCATGTCGTACTGGTCTCTCCGATCGCAAATGAGAACGTGGAAGGTGTTAAGGCCGCCGATCGGAACAATGCCCGCATCAAGCTCTACGCCGACGTGATGCGAACGGTTGCTGCTGAACAGAAGATCGGTTTCGTCGATGTTTTTTCCGACACCGAGCGAGCGATGCAGAGCCCAGGTTCCGATCTGACAATCAACGGTGCTCATCTGACGCAGGACGGTGATCTCGTCTTCTCACGCGCGCTGTTCCAGCGCGTCTTCGGTGCAACGCCCCCCGTGGTCAAGCCGTCGATCCGAGACACGATCATCGACAAGAATCGGCAGTTTTTTCGACGGTTTCGCCCCTTGAACACGTTTTATTACACCGGCGGGCGGAACAAGAGCTATGGGTATCTCGACTTCCTTCCCGCGATGCGCAACTTTGATCAGATGGTGGACAACCGCGATCGGCGAATCTGGGATCTAGCGCGGGGCAGGGCGGTACCCGCCGAAATTGACGATTCGAACGTGCCGCCGCTGCCACAGACCATTCAGAGCCGCGGTGCGAACCGCTGGATGTCGGCCTCTGACGAACAACAGGCCTTCAAACTTGATCCTCGTTTCGAACTAAATCTGTTCGCCGGCGAAGAACAGTTTCCGGATATCGCCAACCCGATCCAGATGCGATGGGATCCTCGCGGCCGTTTATGGGTCAGTTGTTCGACCACTTACCCGCACGTTTACCCTGGTAACGAACCGAATGACAAGCTGGTGATCCTCGAAGACACCGATGGTGACGGCCGGGCTGACAAATCGACCGTCTTCGCCAATGACCTGCAAATTCCCCTCTCCTTCGAATTCGGCAACGGCGGCGTCTATGTCTCCGAGCAGCCGAATCTTACATTCTTGAAAGATACCGATGGCGACGACCGGGCGGACGTGCATGAGATCGTCCTCTCCGGCTTTGGTACCGAAGATTCGCACCACAGTCTGCATGATCTCACCTGGACACCGGACGGAGATCTGATTTTCCGCGAGTCGATCTTTCATCACTCGCAAGTGGAAACACCCTATGGCCCAGTCCGGCAGCAGAACAGCGGTTGGTTTCGCTTTCAGCCACGCACGCATCGGCTGATTAGCTTCGGCACCTATCACAGCACCAACCCGTGGGGCGTTACGTTTGACGACTGGGGACAGCATATGGCAAGTCACCCGGTCTTCGCCGCCGCATTTCATGCGCTCGATCCACCCTTTCCTCAACAGCATCCGGCCCCCAAGGGATTGCAGGCGTACTCGGGCGTTTGCGGTCATCAGTTTGTCGACTTCGCGACCTTCCCTGACGAAATGCAAGGCGACTTTATCAAGGTGCGATACAAGCCGACCAACCGCGTCGAAATCCACAAGTGGATCGAAGGCGAATTTGGTTACAACGAGCAGTACGTCAGTGACCTGCTCTTTTCAACCAACCTCAGCTTCATTCCGGTCGACCTCCAGTGGGGCCCCCGCGGCGCCCTCTACGTCTGTGACTGGTACAACCCCATCAAGGGCCACGCGCAGTATTCCCTGCGAGATCCTCGCCGCGATCGACATTCCGGGCGCATCTGGCGGATCACCACCAAGGGCAAATCGCTGCAGGATCTTCCCAAGATTGCCGACGCATCGATCGAGGAACTGCTGGAGTTGCTGAAGCGGCCGGAGTCCCGGATTCGTGACTGGGCGAAGCGTGAACTCGGCGGACGTGATGCCGCCAGCGTCCAACTCGCCCTCGATCACTGGGTCGAAACGCTCGACAACGCAGCACCCCGCTTTCGGCACCACCAGATCGAAGCGATCTGGACCTACCGTTGGATCGGTGCCGTCTCGCTTGGCGACGATCTTGAGTCGCCTCCGAGCGACCATATTCCGCTCCACCCGGAACGGGAGTCAGCGATCAAACTCCTCCGCGAGCTACTTAGGTGCGAGGATCACCACGCCCGGGCTGCGGCGACCCAGCAACTGCGTTATTGGCATCCGCTGCTGGCGGATACCCCCGCGTTGCTCAATCGGGCTGCCAACGATCCCCACGGGATGGTACGGATGGAGGCGGCGATTGCGGCCAGTTATGTCGGGAGCAAACCTGCCTTTGAAGCGATCTTGGACCTGTTCCAGCACGCTCGCCAGGAACACCTTGCCTATGCCATCGTGGGCGCCCTGGGCTCCCATACGCTTCGTCCGTATTGGGAGAACGATAGCCAATACGGTATCGCCACCTTGCTCCGGCGTGCCGCGCGAAAAAATGTCATCAAAGAGCCGACGCCCAACGCCAAGCAGCGGCGATTCGACCGCCAGTCCGATTTAAAGGTTGTCAAGATCGCGGCGATTCCCGAGCGGATGCTCTTTTCGGTCAAAAATTTCAGGGCCATCCCCGGCCAACCTGTGAAACTTGTCTTCACCAACCCCGACGCCACCGACCACAACCTTGTGGTCATCAAACCGGGGGCGCTGGCCGAGGTGGGCATGGCCGCGAATGAAATGGCCAAAGATCCACGCAACGCAAACTCCGACTTCGTGCCGCCTGAGAAACGCTCGCTGATTCTGCATGCCTCGCCCATGATTGGACCGAGTCGAGCGGCGTTGGTTCACGTCCTGCGCTTTGAGGCCCCGACCGAGCCCGGCATCTATCCCTACGTCTGCACGTTTCCCGGTCACTGGGTTGTCATGAACGGCGTCATGGTGGTGGCTGCCGATCAGGCACGTGCCGACGCACTGTTGGCCGCCAATCAACCGCAGGTCGTCAAGGAATGGGCGATGACCGATTTCGCGGACTTCGCGCGGATTGCCCATCCGGCAAATGAAGAGACGGTCACGCGGGGGATGACGGCCTTTGTCAAAGCCCGCTGCAATCAGTGCCACGTGGTTGCCGGACACGGGGTCAATCTCGGGCCTAACCTCGCCGAGTCGGTGAAGGAACTCAAAGGCGTCGAGCTGTTACGCCAGATTCTCGAGCCGTCCAGTAAAATCCACGAAAAGTTTCAGAACCAACAGTTCCTGTTGGATGATGGTCGCGTTGTGACCGGCGTTCTCGTCAAGCAAGACAACAAGAACTACCACGTCGCCACGAATCTGCTGACGCCGAATACACTGACGACCATTCGCAAGCGTGACGTGGAAGAAGTCATCGCCTCGCGAATCTCACCGATGCCGGTTGGACTTTTGAACGTGCTGACGCGCGAGGAGATTCTGGACCTGCATGCGTTCGTCGAATCGGGTGGATACGAGTTGCCTGCCCACTTGAAACACCACTCCCACTCCCACGGCCACGACTCGAATTAGGCGTGTGCGAGCCTGGCCAAGCGTTTGCGAACGGTCGGCGGTTGCGAATCGCAGACCGGCAACGATAATTGGTGGCTTGAGCACCATGCGCCCGTCACGCGCGGCCGCCCCCGGGTACCGATTCGCTTTGGAGTCACCATGACCAGCATCATCCGCCTGACGTTCGCGTTCGCGACGTTTCTTTCTTGTCTGCCAATCATCGCGCATGCGGCCGACCCGGTGCGTCCCAACATCCTGTTCATCATTGCGGATGACCAGTCGCCGTTCGATCTCAAGCTTTATAATCCCGCGTCGACGCTGGAGACCCCGAACATTGACCGCCTGGCGGCACAGGGCATGGTCTTTGACCGCGCCTATCACATGGGGGCCTGGTCCGGCGCCGTCTGCACGCCGTCGCGGCATATGGTGATGAGTGGGCGGACGGTCTGGCACATCCCCGATCGCTCCAAGGTCGCGCGGAATCCCAATGCCAGTAACCCCAAACTTGTACCGGCCGATCTGGCCCAATACACGATGGCAGCAATCTTTAACCGCGCCGGGTATCGGACGATGCGGACCTGTAAGAAAGGAAATAGCTATGATGCCGCCAACAAGCAGTTCACCGTCGTGCATGACGCAACGAAGCGGGGTGGCACGGCGGAGACAGGCAGCGCCTGGCACGCGGAACAAGTCTTGAATTATCTTGGCGAGCGTGAGGTTAATCAGGACACCAGGCCGTTTCTGATTTACTATGGTTTCTCGCATCCACACGACACGCGGGACGGGACTCCCGAGTTGCTTGCCAAGTACGGTGCCGTGAACCACACCGATCAGAATTCAATGCCGTCGGCCAACTCGCGGCAGCCACCGTTGCCCATCAACTACCTGCCGGAGCATCCTTTTCCGCACGGTCACCCGAATTTGCGCGATGAAGTCGCCGTCAAAGGTGTTTGGAAGAAACGCGATGAAAGAACCATTCGCAATGAAATTGGGCGTCAGTACGCGTGCAGCGAGAATATCGACATTCAAGTTGGGCGCGTGCTCGATAAGCTCGAGGCGATGGGGGAACTCAATAATACCTACGTCTTTTACACGGCCGACCATGGCATGGCCATCGGCCGCCACGGCCTGCAAGGCAAGCAGAATCTGTACGAACATACCTGGCGCGTCCCCATGATCGTCAAGGGACCGGGTATCAAAGCCGGATCTCGTGTGGGCGGAAATATTTATCTTCTCGATGTCTTGGGGACGCTCTGTGATTTGGCCGGCGTCGAGCCTCCCGTGACGGTCGAGAGCACCAGCTTCCGTCCGATCCTTGAAGGCCGGCAAGAGAATATTCGAGACGTCCTATACGGGGTTTACAGTGGCGGCACCAAGCCGGGCATGCGGTCGGTGCGGCAGGGAGACTGGAAATTGATCAAGTACGACGTGCTGGATG
Organism: bacterium; assembly: GCA_030432015.1. GTDB lineage: Bacteria > Planctomycetota > Planctomycetia > Pirellulales > Pirellulaceae > ARS98. Next base: position 4,710 of record JAUIHJ010000230.1, on the reverse strand, counting down.
GAACGGTCCGCAGGACACAACTGTTCAATCTGAAAGAGAACCCACACGAGTTGCTCGTCGAGCATCGCTCGGGAAAAGTCGCCAAGCTGACCGGCAACGAGCCTCGTCCGCACCAAGGGAATCTCGCGGAAGACCCGCGATTTTCCGCCAAGCGGGCCGAATTGGAAGCCCTGCTACTCGCCGAAATGCAACGGCTGGACGACCCCCACCGGCTCTGGGACCAGGAGTAACGCCGAGCGAGGCCACGTCGAATGCGGTACGAACCAGCGCCCCGTTGTTGACCAATCGTCGTCCAGCAGCCGTCAAGAATTTTGCCGCCGGCGCCGCATTCCATCCCGTACGTCTCGCGTCCTTGATGTATCCGACGGGGACTTTCCTGAGCGACCGATGGTGAAATGCAACCGCCGACAGTTGGCGTTGGCGTAGACCGGCTTGAACGAATGGCCAATCGAACGTAAACTCGTACGAGGTCGCAAATTGAGCGGCCGAGGCGAGCAAGCCTTCAGAAATATTGACGATAAGCCAGAGTGGCGGAATTGGCAGACGCGCTGGATTCAAAATCCAGTTGCCTTAACGGCAGTGAGGGTTCGAGTCCCTCCTCTGGTACTTGTGAGATAAGGACTTGCGTCAATCGGCGTGAGTCCTTTTTCATTTCTTGCTCTCCAACACTCAACAGACACTCAATTCGATTTCTTCTTTTTCGTCGGCTTGGCTCGCAGAACGTCGGGGACGTGCAGATTCTCGACGGCTCGGTGGAGTTGCTTCGCCATATTGATGTAGCGTTGCGTCGTGGAGTAGTCCTTGTGACGCATCAGCCGCTGCAGCGAATCGGCCGTCATCGACTCCGCGTTGACCGTGGCAAACGCTCGCCGCAGGTCATGAAAGCCATAGCAGTGGCAGCCGATTGTGTGTTCGTGCTTCCGGTGGCAGGCGAGGTGAATGCCGGCCGCCTTTTGGATTCGATGAAACTCGTCCCACAGTCCTCGTCGGTTGTGGGGCCAGGGGAAGACGAGCGTGTCGAAGCTCTTCAGTTTCCGCAAATGGTCGATCACAACAGGGTGTAGGGGAATGATCTCGCCGCGACGCCCCTTGTTGTCCGTCTCTCGAGTGATCGCGGTAGCTGCCTCCAGGTCGAGGTCGTCTCGTCGCAGCGCCAGAGGCTCAGGGTCAATCCAGCCGACCGACCATGGGGCCTTGTCTCCGAGTTTATGTTTCTGTCTGTGGTCTTGAAAAATCCAGGCTCGCATGATGTGTCTCCTTCCGCAGTTGCGGGATTCAGTTTTCAGGGAACTGAAGCAACCGTAGCGCGGTTTTCGAAGACCCGTCAAAGTTGGCGACGACGGCGCAAGAAGCGCAGCAGTTCGTCGCGCTCGTACAGAATTCGCTTGCCCACCCGGCAACCCGTTATCTCGCCCCGCAGCCGCGCATCCCGCAATTGGTGCGGCTTGAGCGACAGCAATGCGGCTGCTTCCGGCTCTGTGAAGGCGAGCTTATCGCCAAGGGCAGCTTGGTCAGTCTGCAACTGGGCCAGAGTGGCATTGATAATCTGCTCGACGAGCGGCTGAAGATCCGCGTCGGAGAAACTGAGATGCACGGCAACCACCAACAAAAAACGGACCACGGGCGGGGAGTTGCCTGTGGTCCGGTGGTTGCTTGACTTTAAATATACCGAGGACAGTCACTGAGGCAAGCGTTTTGTCGGATTTTCCTTTGAGCAGGGGAGTGGAGTCGGTATATTCAGGGTGCTACGCGGCTGCCCTTTTGGGCCACGGGCTCGTCCTTGACGGGAGCCCTGTGGTTCGGGGTTGCTTCTGGACACTGAGGCTCCGTTATTAACAACGCGAGATAAGGTGATCTTGTGGTGACGGCTGTGTAGCAGCGTTGATCGGTGGGCGGGCCGGTGGCCCTTTTTTGCCCAACACAACGCGACGCCGCGGTAACAAGCGGCGATGAACAAAGCCCGTGCTGCGGCCGGAAACGGCGGCAGTGCGGGTTTTTTTGTGTTCAACCGTCGCCACTCCATGCCTAATTCCCGACCTAGGCGCTCGTCAGCGTCTCATGAGGCCGAACGGCGAACTGGAAACATCAATTAGCGACGTCGGTCTTTCCCCCACCGAAGCAACCTCAGCTGGACGTCCAAAATACATCAGTGTCGACACCGAAGCGCGCATGGAATTTAGTGAAACGACGCGGGTTGCTCCCAGGTGCGCTCTCACACACTCACGTGGAGCCCTCAGACGGCTGTAGAGGCGGGAGGAGAGGCGCGCGCTGAAGGAGAAGCAAGTCGCCGTTGAGACTAGTTGAGCCACGCAGGCTTGACGGACGCATGCAAGTGGGCGAAATAATAAGCTTTCGATATAGTTGAGACTACTAGCTGCGATTCGCTTTCCGGGGCGACGACACAGCTGACGACCTTTTACACTTCCGCACGAATTCCAGTCATGATCCCAGGCGTAATTCGACTCTTTAGAAATTTGCTCAGTACTACTGCAGATGTGCTGCCCACTTTGACCGCGACGACAATTCTGGATCAAACGGGTGCCGCTGCGACTGCCGCCCTTGTTACGGCCCTCGGTTTAGCGACGATTGACACGTTTCTCCAATGCAGACAAGGCAAGAAACTATCCGAACTTCAGCAACACTTTCGACACTTGCTCGTTATCAGTTCTGATGTCCAAGAAATGTTTCTTGGAGAAGCTCGCGGAAAGGATGGTGCGGCCGAACTCGTTGCCAAGTTAGAGGCAATCGACACTGGTACTATACCTGCGGAAGATACACGATTCCCCTACTTAGTGTTCTACCGTTGGATCAAAGGTGAGTACGAGAATGCGAAGGAAGAATTCCATGAGCAGTTACTGAATTGTCAGACGGCTGTGATTAAGCAGGTCAATGAAAATGAGGCGTTGCAGAAAAGGATACTCGCTCTCATCGTCAAGCTCAGCCGCGCGCTCGAGTCATTGATGGATCTAAATGGTGAGCAACACGCCGAAATGATCGCGGCTCATCAGCAGTTAAGAGCATCACTTGAAGTGAATCGAGAGGAGACCCTACGAGAACTTGGCAAGCTGATGCCAAGCCCTCAATTATCTCTCCCTGTGCTTTCGTACGACCCACGATTGCATCCATACTCCTACCGGGTTCAACGAGTCCCGCTCGCTGGGCGGGAAGCTGAGCTGTGCGAGCTAAGGACATTTCTCTTGCCAAGCCCAACACAGGCGATCGACATTCGGTGGTGGTTGTGGGTAGGTGCGGGTGGTTGTGGCAAGAGTCGCCTGGCACTAGAGCTTTGCCTTGAGGCCGAAGCGGCCGGCTACGACGTTGGATTTTTAGACGATCAATCAGAATTCGACGAATGGCATCGCTGGCACGTTGCACGTCCAACCTTGTTGATAGTTGATTACCTAGCTAGTCGGGCAAGAAACATCAATAAAGCATTAACGAGTCTAGCGGTGTCTCATAAGTTAACTGCCCCGGTTCGATTTCTACTCTTAGAACGATCTGCAGACAGTTCCGCCGATGAGTGGTGCCAGCGCCGGATTGCCCGGGAGCCGGGGAACGGGCCCACCCGGCTCGATCTCGCCGAACCAACGCTCCACGGCCTGGAGCGCCCGCCCGGACTCGAAGTCCCCGGCGATGGCAAGCACGGCGTTGTCGGGCCGGTAGTACGTGTCGAAGAAGTCTGCCACGTCGTCCAACGTCGCGGCCTCCAGGTCCGCCATGGATCCGATGACGGTGTGGTGGTACGGGTGATCCTCCGGGAAGACGAGCGCCTGGAGCCGCTCGTCCCAGTCTCCGTACGGCTGGTTGTCGTAGCGCTGGCGCTTCTCGTTCTTCACCACGTCCCGCTGGTTGTCCAGCTTCTCCTGGTCCATGGCGGGGAGCATCCAGCCCATGCGGTCGGACTCGAGCCAGAGGGCCAGCTCGAGCTCATGGGACGGCAAGGTCTCGAAGTAGTTGGTGCGATCGAACCACGTCGTGGCGTTGAGCGTTCCACCCGCCCGCTCCACGAGCTCGAAGTGCTTGTTCTTGGGCACGTGGCTGGAGCCCTGGAACATCATGTGCTCGAACAGGTGCGCGAATCCGGTCTTGCCGGGCCGCTCGTTCCGCGAGCCGACACCGTACCAGAGATTGACCGCCACCACGGGAACGGTGGTGTCCGGTGACAGAACCACACGCAGGCCGTTGTCCAATCGATGTCGCTCGACGGGTATGGAGAGACGGCTCAACAGAACCTCCGGGATTTCGGGAAGAAGATGGGCCCGGGCGGGGCGGGTCAGGGCCGCTCGCTCAGGCGGGCGCGGAGCATGGAGGGTCCGAAGTCGTCCACCAGGAGTGTGCGGGCGGCCTCGTGGCCGGCGTCCAGACGGTCTTCCACGGCGGCCATCCGGTCCTGGTCGTCGTCCACGGACTGGAACCGTGCTCGCTCCAGCATCTCGTACGCCATGCCGTCGCGGCCGATGGCAGCCGCAGCAAGTGCCGCGGCCAGCTGGGCATCCACGTCCTCAGGGTCCATGCGGGCGCCTTCCACCAGCTCACCTGCCGCCTCGTCCAGCCGCTGGGCCTCCATGAGGACGAGTCCGAAGACCACTCGGGTCCATGCCTGCTCCGGGTCCAGGCGAACGGCGTCGGCCAGGGCATCGGCGGCCGCGTCCCAGCGTTCCTGTAGCCCGTACAGCACTCCGATCTCGTAGGGGACCTGCGGGTCGGCCT
>JAUIHJ010000229.1 GCA_030432015.1 bacterium | reverse complement strand
GGCGACGGTGGTGATCTCGACGATGACGGTCTCGTCTGCTTCGTCGATCGCGTCCTGCACGGCGGTGACCGTGATGGCGCCGGTGGTGTCACCGGCGGCGATGACGATTTGGGTTCCGGACCGCGTGTAGTCGTCGGTCAGATCGGCGGTACCGCTGAAGCCCAGATCGACCGTGACAGGCAAGCCCGACACAGCGGAGAGGGTGGCCGTGAAGGTGGCGATGCCGCCGTTCTCGGTGATGTCGGCGGCGTCGACGGCCAGGGTGACGGTCGGCGCGTCGTCATCGTCGGTGATGCATATCTGATGCCCATCCGGTGTTCCAATCGAAATCTGATTTGAGGGGTCGATCACTTCGCTTAGTTGGAGGTGGATGTCCTCTGTGATTTCGTCGAGCGAATCGTCCCAAATCAGAAGCTCGATCGTCGCAGTCGCTCCACCGACACTACCTGCGGGAAAGGCCACGTTCTCCAAATCGGAGAACACGTAGTCCTCATTGGGCGAGGCCGTACCGGTGAGAAGGTCATCGACATCGACCAAAACGTCACTGGCGAGCGTGCCGGAGTCCAGATTCAGGACCAGGGTTACGGTCGCGACGCCGCTGCTTTCATCGACCGTACTCTTCGCCGTCTGAAACGACACATTTCCAGTCGCATAGATCGGAACCGCGTAATCCTCCACCTCGCCATCTTCGGCGAATCCGGCGGGACCGAGCCCGCCTGTTGTGTTGAAGCGAAAACGGGCGACCGTCCGATCCGTCGCCGGAACATGCGGGGCCACGAAGCTAAGACTGTTTACGCCAGCTGTCAGTACCGTGTCGCTGAAAACTTGCTCGCCCTCATCGAGCCAATCGCCGTCGCCGTTGAAGTCGATCCAGGCGTTGAGAAAGCCATCTGCGGAAGCTGCGATTTCCAAATCGCTGCTGCGTGTCGCGATGATGGGCGTTAGAAACGTCACACCATCGTCGTCGTCGCTTCCGTCGTTGTCGTCGCCAGATGCGAGCGGCGTTGGCTGCCCGTCGGCATCGGAGTCAATCGATGTACCGAGGTGGATGTCGTCGACAATTTGATGTCGCGCTCCGTCGCTCGAAAACAACGTCGGAAACGTAGGGTCAGGCGCATCACCCAGATCGAGGCGATGGCTGCCGAAATCGAGGTTGTCGAGCGTCTGATCGCTGTCGAGCAGGATTGTGTGGTCGCCGGTCTCAGGAGAGCTCTGATGCCAACCATCCATCAGCACTCCATTGACGACATAGCTACCTGGTAGCAGGTCACTAAACCAGTAAATACCTGTTTCATCGACTTGCTCGGTCGCCAAATCGTCGACCATGGTCGTTGCCGTGCGGTTGACGGCGTTTCCTAGGCTGTCACTTCCAGCCAATGTCACGGTCCACCCAGCCAATGGAGGCTCATTTTCGTCACGCACGCCATCACCATTCAGATCGTGCCACTGGACTCCGTGCACCGACCCTGGTCGCGTCTTTCCGAATTCGAGGCCAACCAACTGGTCGCCCTCGTCAACCGTGACGGAATGGATGCCCTCAACGGGCACGCCAGGATGTTGCGGATCCGTAATTGGTGCGGGAAGCGTTTGCACCCATCCTTCTTGCCAGACAGTGCGCAGTTCGTATTGGCCGGGTATGACCTCTGGGAACCAGTAACTCCCGGGCACGCCGTTGACGGTCTTGGTGACGTCGGTTGCCACGACACGGTCGTTGGCGGGGTCGTACAGTTGGACGGTCCAACCGTCGAGCCCGACTTCATTTGCCTCACGCTGGCCGTTCGCGTTGGCGTCGTAGAATGTGGAACCTTCAATCGTGCCGGTTTCGACGCCTTTGAACGCAAACATGTCCCAGTGACCGGGGCCGGCTTTGGGATTATCGGGATTGCCGACGACACCCTCTCGGATTAGATCAAACTCGAGCAGACCGATACCGAATGGTCCCGATGAGGACGGATGCTGCGTTATCTTGGCATAAAACTTCGCTCGGTGTGAATTTGTACCCGACCCCACGTGACATCTGTTCTCATTGTCGCCAGTTATGTACCTGACGCAGGTCCTTGTCGTTGACAGTAATTCCCGTTCGCCGGCGGCGTTCGGTGGCGAGTAGGCTCGAACCTGCCATGGTTCGTTGGCAGAGATCACCAGCATGCGGAACTCACTGATCGGATTGTCGAATTCTACGGTGAAGTCGCGAAGGTTGTTTCCCGCCAGAAGAGGCTTCAGCAACGTGGGGTTGCACCCAAGTGCTGCCCCAACGCCGGAATACCAATTCCTCGCAACGTTGAGCACGTTGTTGCCCACGCCACAGAGTGCACGATTCTCTGGTCGCTGTTCTTTCGCAACATCGCCAAATATGGGCGAACCGGGCGAGGCGGTAAAACGAACTGTCATTCCATCAACGTCCGAGTACAAATCGCCGATGGGATTGGCGTTTCGCGCTCCGAAATTGGCAGAATCCTCAAAGGGTTGATAGTGCCAGCCGGTCCGGTTCTCGAATGGACCAATGTCCGGAACATTGGTCGCCGTGTAAATTCTCCAATGACTTGGCAAGCCCGTGCGTGTTCCGGCGTCTTTTGCAGGCGAATCAGCGCGCAGTTCAAAATCCCCCTGTGCGCGGTTTCGAAAGAGTGGGTCGCCGACCACTTCGTTGGGGTCGCTGGAAATGCTCCCTGGAATCACCCCGAAGGACTCCCGGGTCGTCACGTCGTTCAGCAGATTGTGGTCGGCCAGAATGAGGTTGCCGTCGTGGTTGAAGTAGGCAACTTCGACGTTGTCGATGATTGTGTTTCGTACGTCGATCCGGTCACCATGGTGGATACCGAACGCCGTCTGGCTGTCGATGACCAGAGAGTTCTGCACCAATATTCTTCCGGCGCGAGCGGCCGCGTTGTCGACCAGAAAGGCGGTTTCCGAAAAGTCTGAGGCAATGCAACGAAGACACTCAACCGAGTCAGCGCCCGCGGCAACAACCACGCCATACTCAGCATTACGCAACCCCATGCCGACGAGCGTTAGGTCGGTTTTGGCGTCGACCAACATGGGCGCGCCGCCGCCATCGAGAACAGCCTTACCGACATTAAGCGCTTCGATCGTGATGTCTTCCGTCGTGACCGCCAACGTCTCGTAATAGACCCCGTCATCGACCAGAATCCGATCATCCTCATCGGCCGCTGCCAGCGCCGCACCGATCGTCGAATACGCTTTGTCGCCTCCGACCTCCAGGGTGGCCAGCAGGCGACGATCTTCGAGCCGCTCGAAGATCGCCTTGCGACCCAGGCGTGGCAGGCGTCGGGAATGGCTTTCATAGCGACGGCGTCGACGCCAAAATCCAGTGTGGAAGGGGCTGCTCACAATTCTCTCCTTGTGCAGACGGCGATGGGTGGTCCACCCTGTAAAGCCGTGCTTCGGGAAGAATCCGCTGGAGAAAATCGAGATTTTGTCGTCTTTTCTGGCGACGGGCTGATCGGGAGGCCCGAAAAGCTGCTTCGGCGCTATTCGGCCTGCGTCGTTGCGCCGGTCGTTAGCGTCCGCGTTAGCCGCAATCCCCGGTAGGCGCCGCCACCGGCTCCGTCGTTTCCTTGAGCCGGAGAAAAAGACCGGTGGGCGCAGCGTACATCTTCGGGGAGCCCTCCCACGAATGCTCCGCGCAACATGCGAACATCTCCTCCGTCGCGGCCCACCGGGTCGACCGTCAGTTCGCGATCGACGGGATACAACCTTGCCGCGTCCGAACACCATTCATAGGCATGGCCCAGGACGTCAAACAGGCCCCATCGGTTTGGACGTAGCAGACCAACTTGGTGCAGTGGTGCTCCTCGGGAATTCAGAGCATGCCAAGCGTACTTAGAGACAAGTTCCGGGTCCGAGCCCATTACGTAGACGCCATCAAATCCACCTCGGCAGGCAAACTCCCATTCTGCCTCCGTCGGCAAACGAAATCCGGGCTTCCCGAGATCGTCAAGATAGGCCATGTCGATAACATCACCATTGATCTTGTTGTATGGCTGCGGTAGATCGTGAGTCCGATTAAGCCAACGGCAAAACACCACCGCTTGCATCCAATCGGGTTCGACCATCGGATGGTCATCCGTCTCACAGACACTTGGGATGATCAGACCAGATTCTTGACCTTCTTCTGAATTCAGGAATCCAGCAAACTGGTCAATCGTGACTTCGTGCGCGCAGATCGCGTAGGGCTGCGTCATTTGGACGCGGTGGTGTGCTTCAACACCTGGCGGTGCCGGCTGCCGTCCGAGTTCCCAGTCCGGCGATCCCATCCAGAATTCGCCCGGCAGCACGACGGTGAATGTCGACCTCCGGCCCGCTACCGTTTCCACGAACCACCGCCGCTCTTGCTGTGGGTCGAACGGCCAATCCTGTTGGTCAATCTGGTTGACAAGGTTTCCTTGGCCCCAAGTTCTCAGCAGCCAGTTACAGGCCGCGTGGATTCCCGGATCTGGATCGGATTGATACCATTTGACGAGTTGCCCCAGAATGGCATCGCGAAGGTTGTTGCCGAGCGTTTCGCTGTCGAATTCACCGATCGCCAAGATCAGGCAAAAGCGGACGTTCGCATCCGAACACTCGCGCAGGGCATCCCACAGCAGGGCAGCGGAAATTCGGCGACTGCGAAATCCGTGGATGAATTGTGCGGCAGCTTCCGGTCGTCCGTCAGCAACGGAGAGAATCTCGAGCAAGCGATACGGTTGTCCCATTCGCAATAGGGCGATCTCCGAGAATGCTCGCCTTCTTGCGGATCTCAAGAGTGATTCCTGACTGTCGAATGTCTCGAATGACGTGTTGGCAATGCTCTGGAGCGGAAGCTTCAACTCAGTTGCGGCTCGTTGCGCGTCGAGCAGGATGTCAAGTTGCCTAGGTGACGCATCCGCCACAAGATTAGCCCGCGCCTCAGGTGAATCCACCATGTGAGCGAGATATCGAGCCGCCGCTTCGCCGGTCGGCTCGTCTGTCTCGTCTAAGTAGATCTGTGTCAGTGGAGGTTGAAGGTGCGAGGCGATCGGCAAGTACACCTCGATCCAAGCTTCTGAGTGCAGAGGGTTGGCATTGACGATCTGACGACTGATCTTCTCTGCAAGATCATTCCACTTTGGCGATGCTGGGTCGACGGCCGCCAGCAGCGCGAGGCGGTTCAGCGAACCTTCGACCATCGCTTCCTCGGCCGCCTCCCAAAGCGCCCCGCGGGAATCGCGGACTTCGGCCTCCGCGATATCTCGCACCAGGAGAACTTCTCGAGGATCATCCAGCAACTCGATTGCGGGGCCAATGCCTTCAATGACTGGCTTCCCTTCGTTGATCGCCTGCAACAACTTGAGGCGATGGCCGGCAGGCTGCGTGTCGTCGAGCCGAGTGTTTTCCGGCAACATGTCCACCGCTACGGGGAGTTCCTCCCGAATTCCATCGAGGATGACTCGGGCTTGCGAGGGGGTGGCATTCAAGAACCCGTTGATGGCCGTTTGAACGCGCCGCTGGTTGGCGGCTCGCAGTCGGGCATTGGAAACCGAGCTGACCACGGCCACAGTCAACAACAGCCCCAGCGCAACCGATCCCAGCGCCGCGGGCACCGGATTACGTTTGGCCCACATCCAGGCTTCCCGGGCTTTGCCGGGCGGTCGCGCCTGCACCGGTTTGCTGCCTAACCAGCGATCAAGGTCATCAGCCAATTCGCCCGCCGACGCATAGCGACTGGCTGGTCGTGGCCGCAGACCCTTCAAGATAATTGATTGAAGGTCGATCGGAATGCTGGGCCGCAGCGAGCGGGGAGGCGTTGTCTCGCGACCAGCCAAATCGCGAACTTCTTCGAGGTTGGTACCGAAGTTGGCACGCCTTCCGGTTGTCAATTCAAAGAGTACGGCTGCTAGCGCGTACACGTCCGATCGAGGCGTCACGTGACCATCGAATTGTTCGGCCGCCATATAACACGGGGTACCTCCCAGTGGCGATTGTACGCCCGGTCCTGTGCGGACAGCCATGCCAAAGTCGGTGACCTGCGGCTGGCCGTGTTCGTCGAGCAGAATGTTGCCAGGCTTAATATCGCCATGCACCAATTCCTTGTCATGTGCATGTTGTACGGCGCGGGATGCCACACTTACGATGCGCGCTGCTTCGTCTAATGGAAACGTGCGCTGCCGCAGCACTTGGGCCAGGTCGATGCCGTTGACCAACTGGCTCACAATAAATGGAACGCCGTTGTTTTCCGCGACGTCGTGAACCAGCACGATGTGCGGATGCGAGAGGGACGCGACCTTCTGGGCCTCGGTTGCCAGTTCGCCAATTTGGTCGGCGGTCAGGCGTTGGTGGGGAATCTTGACGGCCACGGATCGGTCGAGTTGCACGTCGTGCGCCTGCCAGACTTCGGCAAACCCTCCCCGTCCCAGCGAACGCACCAGTTGAAACCGATCTGCCAGCAGAGTGGCCGGGCGCAGTTGCTGTTCGCGCTGTGCTTCCGCTTCGTCGGCCTGCACACTCCGTAGTTGGCCCCCCACAGTCATCGTTATGTGGGGGAACCGTTGAAGGAACTCGTCCACGCCCGGTTCGTCTCCCCACCGGGTCCTGACTCGCATCTCGTCCAGCAGCAGTTCGGTGACGATCGAAGGCAACTCCGCGAGATTTGGAAACAATTGTAAATAATCCTCGACACGTGGCCGCAATGGCCAACATCGCTCGTTGGTCGTCAGCCGAACCGTCGAAACCTCATCACTTGGTGCGAGTCGCCACCGATGCTCCATATCAATCGCGATCAACTCTCGCAGCAACTGAGCGCGCTGTTTGGGCGACCAGTCGGAGGAGACCATTTTCCCTGCGACGTCGCCGATATGCGGAGGTTCGCTGCCAGCATTCCAGGAGTCGTCGAAATCCCTGCACAATTCATACAGCGTTTGGTCAAAGTCCTGCATCGGCGTTGTCTCCGGTTACCTTGTGCTCAACAAGGTTGGGAATGCGAAGGATAAGAAACGACGCAGCCACCAATGGCCGAAGTGATCATTTGGCGGCACGGGTTGGTCGCTCCCGCTTCACGTCTCAGAAGCTCATGTGAGCCGCTTGAAGATCCCGATAATCGACTTCCAGCAAGTCCGCACGGTCCCTTCGGCGCGCTCCAACTGCCTGGCGCATTCGGCTAGCGAGCAGCCACTAAGATATCGCAGTGAAAAGACCTCCCATTGCAGTGAATCCATTTGCTGCCGAGCCCGTTCGAGCAGATCATTCAATTCCGCCACGTCTTCCGGACCAGGCTGCGTGTCCGCGATCGCGGCATCAACCGTTTCCCTCTGATTCTTAGGTGAACGCTTTTGGCGGCTCCAATATTCGGCACGCTGCAACACTTTCTGGCGTGTCTTTTGGGCCAGCAGGGGCCACAAGGGGTCCCCATCAGGGAGCGGCTGGACTTTTCCTGCGGCCAAGTCGCGAAGGACGCTCGCCAAGACCGACATCACGATACTGTCCGGCGATGTTCTTTCCTGCAGCCAAGTGTAGAGTTGACGAGCGGCAAGTTTGTGCAAGCGGCCAGCGTATGTTTGGAAAATGGCCGCTGCGGCAGATTCGGCTCCATCTTTCTGCCAGCGCTGGATATCTGAATTGTTGCCAGGGGACCGTTTTGAGTTTTCCGATTTATTCATCGCATTGACGACCCCTGGGCGAGTCATATCGGTCCGGTCGGGCTCCATCGGCAAGTCGATGGCACTCCTTCCCACGGGCGACAAGAGACTGCGGAGCGCCTCAGATCAGTCCAGCGATGGGTCAGAACTGGGCCGCGTGAGGATTGGATGTTCGCAATGCCGGTATTTCGTGGCGCCGGAATCCATGCGCCGACGTAGAGCCATGCGACAATGCATGAACGATATCGAATGCACGTCAGGAACACAAGTTTCTCTCGCAGCGCGAGGTCTAAATGGCCGTGCGCGATTCAGCAGCGCACACTCCGTCAGCGGGCCAGGCACCTTTCTTGCCGACAGGCGGTTTTTCCGCAATTGAATCTGATCGGTGGCGAAAAAGGAGCCGGTCCCGGATCGTCGCCGAATTGCACTCGGTCATTTAGATCGATGGCGAACCGGTGGAAGAAATGACCTTTCAAATTGCCGCCACAGCGCCGATTGACCAAGCCATTCCAGACTCGGAATCGGGCGTCCGTCCAGGTTCACTACCACGCGCGCGTGGTACGGGACGCGGACCGATTGAGACCCAGCTCATGGTCCTTTTCACGGAAGAGAGCAACATAGGTCGTTGCTGGCTCGCGATCGAGATCGGCGAGGTGATGTGTGTAGCTTGCCAAAATCGCGGCGTCGACTTCCATACGGTGTGACGGCGCGCTCATGTGAGGGTACATCTTGCGGGCGTAGAAAAACTGGCCGGTGCTCGCGAGTAACCGACCCACTCGACAGGCGTTCCACGACGGCGTCCATTCGTCGTAGTTTGGGCCGACGGTCCGCAGCATCAACTCGGTTGCAATCTCGCGCGCCAAGTCGGGTTGCCCTTGATCAATGAGTGCCTCGGCGAGCTGAATTCTCATTGTGTCGTCATCCAACCAATCAATCGCACGACCCTCGTCGTTGCCCGCCTCCTGGTCCAAGGCCATTGCCATGGCAACGTTTTTGAATTTCATCGCGCGGTCGACGGCCGAGCTGATTCGCCGGGCCGCCACCCGATACTCGTCCAAGCGTGCTTTGGCGGCAGGCGACAAACGGGTGCTGGAGTTCGCATTCGAACGCAGGAGATCGTCTCGTTGTAAGGCCCTGAACAGTTGGACCGCAACCCGCGCCCGCTGCGTGTCGTCTGCCGCGAATTCCTCGGCCGTAGCAAGTGTCAGAATTGCATGCCACCCTCCGTGCCGCACGTACGTGTCGATAGCGGCGGCGATCTCCGCGTCCGACCCGCGTTCGAGCAGAGTTCGGGCAAGCGCATCGGAACGATCGCTCCAGTCCTGCAGCGGATGCAGCATCACAAGGAGTTCCAAGAAGCTGCGGTCCGCCATGATCGCTCCCACTTGCTCGGCACGCGCCGCAACCAAGGATTGGATGGCTCCATCGTCACCCGCCCATGCCCGAGCATGCAGAAACGCAGCTTCGCTCCGTTCCACGCCGTAGTGACTGCGTCCACCCATGAACCGCGCCAATGCGTAGAGTCCGTTGGCCGGCGTGCGAACATAGTTCAACTCGAGTGTTGACCGTGCAAAGGCATCCCAGGATCCGGCGCCGGAAAGCGCCTCGCCCGTGCGACGAATCTGCTGGGGATCTTCGCCGTAGCGGGTGCTCGCATCATCGCGACCGTCGCGAAGTTCGAGTTGAAGTAGCACCTCCGAATCAACGGAATGCAACAGAATCGCCGCCGACGTTCGATAGAACGGGTCCTCAATGTGATTGGTGAGTCGTGCAGCCGCGTCGAATCTCTGCTGAGCCGCTAAGGACCATACGAGTGCAAATTGAACGTGGCTGTCGAGGTGAACGGTGCGGCGATACTTTTCGTCCACCGTGATGTCGGCGTCGACGAGTCCCGCTCGCACATACTCGCGGGACCACCGCGCCAACGCCCCAGCGTCCTCGATGCGCCCTGCCGGCAGTCGCCAGATGACTTCCTTGATTTGACGCTCGGGCGTGTATTGATCCAGCACGTACCGATGCAGCGTCTGACCGACGAGTGCGATGCAGGCGAGCAGCGCTAGTTGTGCAAGCACCAACGCCCGCATTCCGGAACGATCGTGAGGTGCTGAATGCGGTCGACTTTCAGCCGATCCGTCGTTGCACTGCGGGGCCCCTGAGACTCGCTCGGCAGCGACTCCCACGACCGGGCATCGGTCTCCCATGTGTGAGCGAACGTGGTCCGTGATGCGGTCCAGTACGCTGTGGACCTGATAATACGACCAATGCACGAGTTCCTTGCCGTTGAGGAGTGACCCCAGGTGTTCACCGACTTGCGACAAACGATACTCCGACGACGCTGCCAGGCCGAGGCTGGCGCGGAGCAGCCCCCCTGATTTCTCACAGTTCGCATTCGCCGTTTCGACAAGCTCACGTTCGATATCATCGCTCAGCGGCGGAGGGGTGAAGTCGGCGATGGGCGATGCAGCGATCAATCTCAAGCGTTGGTCGCCTAAGTCGTTGCCCTGGATTTTTCGCATCAACCGCTCCCACACGAATTCGTCCAGGATGGGCCGCACAATATGTTCATAACCCAATCGACCCGGGAGACTTACGATACGTCCCAAGCGAGCCAGCGGGTTCACTGTCATGCCCGGTGCTTGCGACGTCGCGCCACGAACGGCGTGGATCGTTCCTTGCAGTCCGGCAATCGCTTCGTCCGATCGCGACCACAGCGGCAGCCAGGTGGCACCGTACAAATTGAAGACGCGTCGATCGAGGCGGCTTAGATGGCGACAACTGATCAATGCGCAGGTGACTTGGAATACGCGATACGTGTTGTAGGCGACCAGTAGCGAGGTTGCCGTCGCAATCGCGATCAACAGGAGAATTGTGGGGTAGTATCCGCCATTGATCAGCAGTCCCCAAACGTTGTTTGCCGCCTGGAGCCACGCCATGTTCGTGAAGACGAGGAGCAGTGCGGAGGCGAGCGGTAAGGCGAGTGCCCACGCGTTACGGTACGGTTGGTATCGCAGGAACGGTGTACCCAAGGTCGTCCAGCTTCGCAGATGGGTGAATTGCTGCCCTCGACCAACCGCCCGCTGCAACGCGTGCCAGAGCACCGAGCCGCCGTGACTGTGTGCAATGACGTGATAGGCCGTGTTCCGCTGCTCCAACTGATTGAGAAAACCGTGCAGATCC
>JAUIHJ010000228.1 GCA_030432015.1 bacterium | reverse complement strand
CCGGCAACTCGTCGCCGTACAGCGGGATGGATGGGAAGAGCACCAGGGCAAACAACGCGTGTTTCATCATTCCGCGCCAGAGCTGTGGAGGGCGGGCAGCAGCGTGCGGTGACGGCATCATTATTTCTTCCGCTTACCGAAAACCAAGTACGAAGACACAGACCTTGATAACGCATGTTGGGCGATTTAGTAGACACGCACAACATGGGTAGAAGCGTGCGCGGCCATCGAATTACGAAGACACAGACCTTGAAACCGCTCACTGGGAATTCTGGCGGATTTACGAAACATAGGCAGCAAAGTGTCGCGTCGCTGAATCTACCTATCCCTCGCATTTAACGTCCTTGAGGTCTGTGTCTTCAACAGCTGGGGCAGCAACCAAACACGAAGACACAGACCTTGAAATCGCTTACTGGGAGTCCTGGCGGAGTTACGAAACATAAGAAGCCAGGTGTTGCGTCGCCGAATCTACCTATCCCTCGCATTTAACGTCCTTGAGGTCTGTGTCTTCAACAGCTGTCTTCAACAGCTGTCGAAAACGCTCACTGGGAACCCTGGCGGAGTTACGCAACATAGGAAGCAAGGTGTCGTGTCGCTGAATCTACCTATCCCTCGCATTTAACGTCCTTAAGGTCTGTGTCTTCAACAGCTGGGGCAGCAACCAAACATGAAAACCAAACACGAAGACACAGACCTTGAAATCGCTTACTGGGAGTCCTGGCGGAGTTACGAAACATAGGCAGCAAGGTTTCGCGTCGCTGAATCTACCTATCCCTCGCATTTAACGTCCTTGAGGTCTGTGTCTTCAACAGCTGTTGCTGAATCTACCTATCCCTCGCATTTAACGTCCTTGAGGTCTGTGTCTTCAACAGCTGCTTCAACAGCTGGGGCAGCCAGGCCGTCGAGATTCTGAAGCGCGCCACCCACAAGGCTCGTGACGAACGGAATCGAGACGATTGCTTTGTCGCCGGACGGTCGAAGCCTCGTCACACTACATTTCGACGGACATCTTGAGGTGTCGTAGTAGGCTGCTCGCTGACTTCGGCCACGCGCGGAATGAACCGGTTACCGCACCAGATTCTCAATGAGGAATTGACGGGTTGACCAACACGTCTCAGGCAAGATCGTTTATGAAGTACTTCACGGGCACCGAGTTATTGCAACCAAAGTACGCCTTGCCGATTCGTATGCTCGCCCCGACGGCGTTTCACGATGCATCTGTGTCGACGCCGACGCGCGCATCGAGAAACGGCGTCACGAACAGAAATGCGTCGACGTGTCCTGGGAACGACGTGCAGCATTCGACCACGAGCGGTTACCACGGGCGACTTTCTACAGCTGACTTCAAAACGGATGGGAGTGACGATGCGTCGTCCGACCAAGAACCAGTTTAGCGGCTGCTTAATCGGGCAATGCCTGGGCGACGCATTGGGGTTCCTGCGAGAAGGGTTTCCCCGCGAAGATTGCGAGAACTACGTCAGCGGTCCCATGCAGTTGTGGCACCAGGGAAAGCTGGACGATGCGGCCGGTACTGGGCAGTACACCGACGATTCGCAGCTGGCACGCGAACTTATGCAAAGCCTGGTTGACTGTGGCAGCTTCGACCCCGTTGACTATGCCAATCGCATCGCAGCCATCTTTGCCGAAGATCGGATCATCGGTCGCGGGATGGCGACCCATCACGCCGCCATGCGCCTCGCTGCCGGCGATGCATGGGATCAAGCTGGGACGCCGCCGCCATCGGCTGGAAACGGAAGTGCGATGCGGGCGGCGCCAATCGGACTGTTCTTCGATGATCGGCAGCAGCTCATTCAAGCTGCCCACGACCAAGGTCGGATCACGCACCTCGACCCACGATCCTCAGCCGGCGCGGTCGCGATTGCGAGTGCTGTGTTCTTGGCAATGCGAATGGAAGAGATCGACAGGTCGGCCTTCGTGTCTCAGATCGCCCGGATGACTGCGACTTTGGACGAGGGATTCGCTGACAGTGTCTGCGAGTTGAATCGTTGCCTGAGCCTGCCGCTGGATGATGCCGTTGATCGAATTGCCGTGCTGGGGGTTGAGCCTGGCAAGTCCGACCACTGGGACCGAATTTCGCCGTTTGTTGTTCCGAGCGTCATCTGGAGCCTTTACTCTTTCCTCCGCACGCCGGACAACTATTGGGCTGCGGTCTGCACGGCAATTCGGGTCGGGGGTGACGTCGACACGACGGCAGCCATGACAGGCGCCATCAGCGGGGCGCACCTTGGGCTCGAAGCTCTCCCGGCACATTTGGCGATACGCGTCAACGATCGCGGCAGCTGGGACTACGATGACTTGGTGTCGCTCGCGGAACGTTGTTTTGAACGGTCGGTCGATGGTTGAATTTCGTTGGCCTGTAACAGGAGACAGATTCGTGGACGATTCAAAATACATTGGCTGCATGGTGGGGCTCGCCGTCGGTGACGCGCTGGGATATCCGGCAGAATTTCGTCGGCGCGTCCAGCTCATCAAGGAGATTGGGCCGGCTGGGATTGACGATTTCATCGCCCTCAAAGACCCTCGCTTCACGCGGCCTTTCTTTATGGGAAGTCCGGATCATCCACCCGGAACGTATACCGACGATACCCAGATGACAATTGCGGTGGCGGAAGGCTTGTTGGCTGCCGGCGACGGCGATCTCCATCATCTGGCTGTGCACATAGGCCAACGATTCGTGGAATGGTCCCGTGCTTCCACAAACAATCGCGCCCCAGGTAGCACATGCATGGAAGGCTGTGCCAATCTCGCGGCGGGCGTCGCCTGGAGAGAAGCTGGCGTTCCGACCTCCAAAGGCTGCGGCAGCGCGATGCGCGTGGCTCCGATCGGTCTGTTCTATGACGACTTGGACCGGATTGCCGAGGTCGCACGTGCGTCCAGCCTGCTGACGCACGGACACCCCGCAGCACTCGAAGGAGCCGCGGCCGCCGCCCTGCTGGTATACCTGGCTCGGCGCGGTGCCACACCCGACGAAATGTTTTCCGAGATCGACCAGCGGTGCAGTCCGCGATGCACCGAATTCTCTTCGGTTTGGCGGAAGTTACCCGACCTGATATCTCAGCCGGCTGAAGCGGTGCTCGCGGAGGGTGGACTCGGAGAATCCTGGGTCGCCGAGGAGGCCGTTGCAAGTGCCATGTATTGCTTTTGGCGGAATCCAGATGACTTTGAACGGGCCGTGTGTACGGCGATCAATACGGACGGTGATTCTGACACGATTGGGACAATCACCGGCTCCATCGCAGGTGCTCGACTGGGAGCGGAATCGATTCCCTTAAGATGGCGGCAGGGCGTTGAAGATTCGGAATACCTCCACCAGCTCGGCGCCCGACTCTGGAACGCCCGCATCGAGGGTGCGTGAGCTTGCTCCTCAGATTGGAGCGACTTTGGGACGTCTCGCATGCGCAGGGCTGTGGCCTTGGCACGAGCCCGTTTCAGCGGGCGACTTGGGCTCGGATGGCGGGCAGCAACAGTTCGGCGATCAGCGCGTGTCCTTTGTCGTTGGGGTGCATGCCATCGAGAAGCAACTCGTCGAGCGACTGGTCCGGCTTGCTGTCGTATGCCTCGAAGGCGGCCCGGACATCGACCAGGCTGATTTCGAGTTCCTTGGCTACGGCTCGAATCGCGCCGTTGTATTTGGCCAGTGTCGGCGTGTCGAACCCATCGGCCGAATCTGGATCGTAGGGCGGCTTACCGTAGACCTCTTTCAACCGCGGCGTCCATCGCAGCGGATTGGTCGTCATCAGAATCACCTTCGCGCCGCGCGATCGGGCTCGCTCGATCATCTCGCGAAGGTTGGCGGTAAACTCGGAGATCGACACCCGCGGCTCGACGGCCGGTGGGTTCTTCCAGACGTCGATGGCCGAGTCATTGATACCGAACTGCATGACGACAACCCTGGGCTTGTGTTGGAGGACGTCACGTTCCAAACGGGCCTTCGCCGCAACGGTGGTGTTGCCGCCCTTCCCCGCGTTGTAGACGTTCAGTGAGCTTCCCATCCCCAACAAAGCGTGCTGCAGGCGAACCGAATAAACTTCCTTCACCGCGCCCGGTCGGAGTGCCGTTGTAGAGTCACCAAACATGAACAGACTGTGAGGCAGCGGCTCCCTGGCAGCGACCGGCTGATGCGTTGGAATTTCGCCTTGGGAAAGTTCGTCAACATTGATCTTCATCCGCAGATTGCCCTGCATCGTCGTGACCCACAACGCGCCCGGCTTACGTTCGTAAAGATACGGGTAGGAGACCCGACGAATGGTCGCCTCGGCCCCTGACGGCGCATCGTAGCGGGCCGCAATCACAATTGGATCGGACCACGTTTGACCATCGTCGGCGGAAAATGCCAGCGATAGTTCCTCGCGGCTGTGGGGGCTATCCAGCTGATGGCGGGGCGGATGATTCCAGAGCAGGGCCAAGCGTCCGTCGGACAAACGGCCCATCTGGGCACAGCAGGTCACGCTGCGGATTTTTGAAGGGCGAAGGTTTTCCCATACGAGTCCGCCATCGGTCGACGTCGCTTCGTACAGGAAGCCCGCTTCGGTTCGCAACAGGAGGTAGAGCGTCCCATCCTGACGCTCGATCACGGTCCCCTCGATCGAGCCCGCGTGGTCATGCCGCCCGCGGCCGTAGTCCAGAATGTTGCTGCGTTGCCACGTGAGGCCTTGGTCGTCTGACACAAACATCACGGTCACGTGTCGCCAGTCGGTGCTGACCTCCTGTCCAACCAGCACGATCCGGCCACTGCGCGTCTCGATCATCGAATGAATGCAGCCGCACCAAGGCGTGTTGATCTTGATCGGCTCCTCCCAGGTCCGTCCTTCGTCGAGGCTGCGGCAGACGTACGTCGGCAGAATCCACTGGCGAAATTCTTCCGGCGGACCGCCCCACTTGAAACCGGGCGCCGTCGAACGCTCCTTGAGATTCATCCACGCCGCGACAACAATGCCCTTGCTCGTCCGCAAGAGGGCCCGTTCGTTGCTGACCTGGTAACGCTCGGCATTGCGGAACAGCGGATACGAGTCCCACGTCTGCCCCTCGTCGGCGCTGTGCCACGCGTGATGTGCGTCCACACACAGGATTCCACCATCGGCGGTGGTGATGAACGGTCCCTGCTGGGAGGTGGGCAGCGGTGTGGCCTGCGGGTGTAGGGCGAGCGGCCCGGCCGAAACGCTTTGCAGGCAACTGGCCACAAGACCTGCCGCCAGGCACGTTGTGGTGGCGATCATGAACGACAAGCCCTGCGGGCGAAAGTACTGATTCATAGCTCGATTCATGGTTGCACCGATTCGTCGGCGAAGCGGAAGGAATAGAGGTCGGCATCACGAATTACGAATCGCAATCTCACGGTTTTTCCGGCGAGATCGGCCAATACGCTGTCGCCGTCCCACGACACGGTTCGATCGATCGTGTCGCCAAATACCGGCTCGCAGGCGTCGAGCGTGAATCCTGGTAGCGGCGTCCCGGCCGCGTCCTGTAGCTCGACGCGGATATCGCCGG
Organism: bacterium; assembly: GCA_030432015.1. Classification (GTDB taxonomy): domain Bacteria; phylum Planctomycetota; class Planctomycetia; order Pirellulales; family Pirellulaceae; genus ARS98. The sequence continues at coordinate 5,303 of JAUIHJ010000228.1, read as the reverse complement.
CTGCCGAGGTGGCAAAATTCAACGTCAATCGCTCGCCAGAAAACGTCAATGGCTTGGTGACCAACTCGCCGCCGCTCAGCGGCGCTTGAACGGAGACAAAACCGTCCAGCCTGAGCGAGTAACGACGAATCGCATTCCCCTTGCCGTGCCAAGAACCTTCGCTCGCATAGATGGACAATTCGGGCGCCGCGCCCGGCAGCGACGAAGCGGTTTGGACTGCGTGCCAGGCGATATATTGGTGGCCGTAGAGCCAGGTGTCCGGGCGTTGCGGACCGGGGCGCAAAAAGGCCTCGTTCCAACGCTCGAAGTGCACGCCGTTGCGACTGGCCATGAGCAGCCCTTCCGTTAACGCGGTTCCATACCGCAGGTGCGCCGCCGCCCGTTCTTCGCGCTGCTGGAGTTCGGGCAATGCCCGCATCGACTCCGACCAGCCTCGTTCGATGTACCGCGTGGGAAAGCCGATCAAGATATGCGGCGCGCGAAAGTATGGTGCGATCTGATTGGTGTAGAGATGCTCGACCGGCGAGTCCTGATACGTCAGGTCGGCCTCGTTCTCCCAGGTCACAAAGTCCCGCGAAGTTGCCGTGCGGATCGCGCGATATCCTTCGGGCTTCCAAACCTTGGCGGTGGTCACACCTTTGGTAAACGTGCGAAAATAGGCCCGGTAAACGCCAGCCGTTTCATCCCAGAATGCAAGGTTCTGCGAATCGAACGCGCCTGCGGTCACCACCGGATCTTCGTGCAGCAACGACCAGTGGATACCGTCCGCCGAATGAAACGCGAACAGCCCCCCTTGCGATGCGAGGCCTCCCAGGGCTTTGAAACGCGACTCCGGCGGACAGTCGCCGCGACGATCAAGAAACGGGGCGAAATTATGCGTGCCGACCCCGGTCCAAATAATATTGTTCTGCTTCGAGTCTTGATGTTCGTAGAGTCCCAGATTCGGTTTGGTGAACGTGATCCCATCTCGGCTCTCCGCATAACAGTAGACTTCGCCGCCCAGCTTCAGCCGCCCGCCTTCAACCCCCAGGGTCGAACCGCGATAGTACATCCGGTAAACATCGCCATCGTGAATCACACTGTGATACCCGCTGCCGGCTCCTTCCCAGGGCGCGTCATGCACAATCGCGATTTCACGCGGCGTCGGGTGATGGAGCTGCCGCCGCGCGCCCTTAAGCGATTCGATGAGGTGCTCGTCGACAAACAGTTCGCGGCGCGAACCAACATGGACCGGCTCGCTCGCATGGATGACACACGGCAGCACAAACAAGAAGGCGAACACAGATACAACGGCGAGTTGATGGCGCATGGCGTGATAATTTCCTGGGCAGGGGTGCAATTCGAGTGGGATCCGCAGTCTAACCGATCGAACGGGCACATTCTAACCCGCTCGATCTCGCGTCCACTTGCTATCGCCCGCGCGTCGTCAAGCCGTCCGCTTCAGCCACTTCGCGAGGCACGAAGACGGACCGTCGATGAAAACTCAACAGCGGCGGAATATTCAGCAGTGAAACCGCGCCTCGTGTCTGGTTCGAGGTATGCCAGACTTTGCCGGCGGCCGCCGGCGGTACGTCGATGACGGCATAGTCTTTGTTGGTTTGTCGGTTGGCCAGCGCGACGTCAACTCGATCTTTCTGGCCCGGCACGTAGAAGCTGAGTCGCGGGTTGGCATCGACAATCAACTCCCGGGCGCCCTGAGGAACGTAGAAGTATTGTGGACCGCTGTAGTCGATCCAGGCAGGGTTGGCGGCGGATGCCTCGAACACAAAGGGCGTTTCGGCCGGAATCTGGAGTTTGACGCCGCCCACAATCTCGACACGATACTCGTTGGCCTTGGGTAGCTCGATTTCGATCGTCGCAAACGTCTCCTTCTGCTTGTACGTTTGTTCGAACAACACGGTATCACCACGAAGGTAGACGGTGAGGGTTGCCGAGCGGTTCGTAGGTGCGATGCCCAGTCGCACCGACTGCTGACGGCTGGGGATCAGGTAGCCGGTAAGGCGATGCCGGAACGTAGCGACGCCATCGTCGGTCTGCAAGAATTGCCGACTGGGCCCAGCGTCATCGCCTGGAGGATTAACCGGGTCGAGGTAGCGCGAGTACGTCACAACTGGATTGCCGTCGGATTCCAGTCGCCGGAGGTATTCGTCAAAGAGCGTGACCACGTCGTCATCTGCCAGTTGCTCGCCGTGCATCCAGATCGGCGGCGTCTCTTTGTTGAACATGTAGAATTCGGGATGTTCGTCTTGAACGGGCAAGCCGTTGCACAATCGCCGCGCTAAAGCGTAGTAATGGACGACGTCGCGCATTCGAATTCGCCATGCGTAATTCATCAGCGGCAGCAGTGCGGCGTAATATTCGTCATCGCGGGTCGAGCGACGATTGCGGACCAGATCGAAGTTGCGAAACTTGGCGACGTAAACGAGATAGGCCATCATATCGACAAGTCGTCGCTGCACGGCAGGATCGCCTGCCGCCGCGGTGCGTGCCTCGACCAGATCCTGGAACATCGGTACCAGCGTGGCCGCGCGCAGCGGCGGCGAATCGTCAAAACGGGTCGTCAAGCGCCGCATCGGCTCGGCGGCCCGGCCATAACAGTGCTCGATGAATTCGTTCGTCAGGCGATCGACATCGGCGGACGGATCCCACATGAGTTGCGACGCGATGTACAGACCCAATGCCTGACCGCCCCAGTTCGCGTTGGTCTCCGCGTTGATTGCATTCAGCTTGCGGTCGGCATAGTACGGGATCCACTTCCGGTGGTACTCGGCGGAACTGCCGCGCATACGGCCTGGCAGTCCCCAGTCCCACGCTTCGACGCCGTAATATTCCCGCAACCCAATCGCACCGACTCGGTCCGACCAGCGTTCGACCAGTTCCGGCAACGTGAATTCGGTCCGATTGAATCCCATCGCGACTTGCACATAGACATTCGGCTCGACCTTAATGGTCGGAGGCAAGCGATGACTGCTATAGGCATACAGTCCGACCCAACCGTCGGGATGCTCGGCACGGATACCGCGCGCCACCTGATTGGCGAGATGCAACACCCGGTCGGTGGTCGTGCCCAGCTTGGCACATTCTTCGCAATGACACGTCCCTTCGCCGTCAGACGGATCCATGGAGACCATGTAGGCGGCCGCGTTGGCGCGGCGGTATTCGTCGAGCAGGCGCGTCCGATCTTGCACAACCAATTCGATCAGGCCCGGATTGCTGAAGCAGAACTTGCGGGCGTTCACCGACCGTTGATTGTCTCGCTGGCCGTCGGGCAGCAACGCGAAATATTCGGGATGCGTCTCAAAGGCAGCCTTGTTAGGCCCAATAATGTTACCGTAGCTGTGGCCGGTGCGGATGACCGATGAGACGCTCAGCCGATTGGCAATCGCCCAGCGTCGATAGTTCTCCATCAGCGCCTTGTCGCCCCCCGCATAGGCGTACCAAATCCCACGATGCGCCAAACGCGGCTGATTGACGGCGGTCAGATCGGTCGCGAAGTCCCGCGCCGTCGGCACCACATGCCATCGGGGCGACGATGCAAACCAGCGGAACCCCCATTGCCGAAGCAAAGTTGCCACGCCATGTCGAGCGGCCGCTTCGCTGTTGCCGAGAATGTGCAACCGTTCCGTTTCCGCGACGATACAAAACGCGTCGTACGCCGTTGATTGCAACCCAGCACGGCGGGCGACCTTGGGATGGGCGTCGGCGCGGGCGATGACGACACACGGTTGATCATCCATCTCAGCGACGACCGGCAGTTTCGCGCCGGATGCAAGCTGGAGACAATCAGCGAGCCATGTGGCGGCGTCAGTCAGGGTCGCTGCGCCATCCCCCTGGGCGCCGGTCGCGTCGACGACGATCTGACAAGCCGCCGCGCCATCTCGAACCAGTTCGAAGTCCGCAACTGCGCGCTGGCCATGGGCGACGATGAGGAAAGCGAGGGGCAGAATGTAGATGAAGCGAGCGTTGGCTGGCATGACACGTCCCTACGGGGTTCCCTTGATGGTCTGATGCCCGAGGAATTTCCTGCGGCTACAATGTGGCCAACCGACCACTGCGACCTTGCTGATGACTTCAAGTCAGTGTACGCCATCTCGCTGGCGGAACCCACACACGGCGCTGCGGCGGCATCCGAATCCAGCCACTGAATCGAGGCACAAATGAAATTGGTTGCTCAGCTTTTCATGGTCGTGACCCTGGGTACAGCAAACTTGCTGCCAGGTTTTGCCACCGGCACGGAAGTGACACTGGTCCGCCCGGGCGATCCTCCGCGTCCAGTTCGTGTCGCGGAAGATGCCAGCCTGCAGATGGTGGCATTGGCAGAAGAGGTCCGTCAACTCCTTTCGAACATCGCGGGACGTGAGTTTCGCGTCGCGCGTCGCCTGGATGGTGAAGGGCTGCGACTGCAAGTGGTCAAGCCGGAACAGATGAACATCTTCGATCGCGAGGACTACTCGATTCGCTCGACGGGCCAATCCGTCACGGTCAGCGGAAATACGGAGTTGGCGGTCGAGCACGGGGTCTGGGATCTGATGCACCGAATCGGCTATCGTCAGTTTTTTCCGGGGCCCACCTGGGAAGTTGTGCCGCGGCTCGAATCAATTCGACTGAATGTCAACACGGACGAGTCGCCCGACTATCACTATCGCCGCATCTGGTATGGCTTCGGCCCGTGGGACTACAACGTCCAGGCGTATCAAACATGGTCACGGCGGAACCGGATGGGCGGCAGCGTGGCGCTTCACAGCGGGCATGCATACGGCGGCATCATTCGCGCCAAGCAGGCGGTGTTCGATCAGCATCCCGAGTTCTACGCGCTGCTCGATGGCGAGCGTAACGTGCGTCCACAGGCGAAACTCTGTATCGGCAACCCGCAACTGCGGGCGACTGTCGTCGAATATGCCCGTGAATATTTTGCCAGCCGCCCCGACGAAGACTGCATTTCAATGGACCCCAGCGACGGTGGCGGCTGGTGCGAATGTGATCGTTGCCAGCAGATTGGTCCACCCAGTGACAGGGCGTTACTACTGGCAAACCAAGTTGCCGACGCCGTGAAGCCGCGACTGGTCGGGATGTATGCCTACAACTATCACTCGTCGCCGCCGTCCCTTGCGGTGCGGGCAAATGTTTGTATCAATGCCGCCACATCGTTTATCAAGGGCGGCCGCAAAATCGAGGACATCATTTCCGGGTGGGCCCGCCAAGGTGCGACGATCGGGATTCGCGAATACTACAGCGTCAACACCTGGGACCGCGACCTGCCGGGAGCTTCGAGAGGCAGTAATCTGGAATACCTCGCCGAAACG
>JAUIHJ010000227.1 GCA_030432015.1 bacterium | reverse complement strand
GATTACAGCCGGTCAGAACCTCCAGCGCATGAGGATTCAGGTTGCTCCGCCAATCCTCTCCTTCTGCGACGTCATCCGGGTCCTCTGTGTTGAAGAGATGGCTGTACAGACGCACCTCCGCATCGACGGCATGTTCCGCGGAGACCCAGTGGATGGTCCCTTTGACTTTGCGGCCGTCGGGTGCGGAGCCCCCTTTCGTTTCTGGGTCGTACGTACAGCGGATCTCGGTCACTTCGCCGGCGTCGTTCTTGGTGAAGTCGGTGCAGGTCACAAAATACGCGTTTCGCAAACGAACCTCGCGGCCGGGACCCAGGCGGAAGAACTTCTTGGGTGGATCTTCCATGAAGTCGTCTTGCTCGATGTAGATCACGCGCGAAAACGGGATCTTGCGCGTACCGGCCGAGGCATCCTGCGGGTTGACGGCCCCTTCGCTCTCTTCCGTTTGTCCCTCGGGATAGTTTTCGATGACGACGCGGAGCGGCTTGAGCACGGCCATCGCGCGGGGCGCGTGCGCGTTCAGATCGTCACGCAAGCAATGATCCAACAGCGCGATGTCCGTCACGCTGTCGAATTTGGTGACGCCGATCCGCTGACAGAATTCGCGAATGGCCGCGGGAGTGTAGCCACGCCGGCGCAATCCCGAAATCGTCGGCATCCGTGGGTCGTCCCAGCCGTCGACCAGATTCTCCGTGACCAGCTCGAGCAGCCGCCGTTTGCTCATCATCGTGTAGGTCAGACTCAACCGAGCAAACTCGATCTGTTGCGGATGGTAAATGCCCAGGGCATCGCAGAACCAGTCGTAAAGCGGCCGGTGATTCTCGAACTCGAGTGTGCAAATCGAATGCGTGATCTGCTCGAGCGAATCCGATTCGCCGTGCGTGTAATCGTACATCGGATAGATGCACCACGTGTCGCCGGTGCGATGATGATGCGCGTGCATAATCCGGTACATCACGGGATCGCGGAGGTTCACATTGGGGTGCGCCATGTCGATCTTGGCCCGCAACGTGCGGCTGCCGTTGGGGAATTCGCCGGCCTTCATCCGCGCGAAGAGGTCCAGGTTTTCTTCGATGGACCGGTCACGATAGGGGCTCGCTTTGCCTGGTTCGGTCAGCGTGCCGCGGTGTTCTCGCATTTCGTCGAATGTGAGGTCGCACACAAACGCGCGGCCCGCCTTGATCAATTCGACCGCCCAATCATGCAGTTGGTCGAAATAGTCCGAGGCGAAGAATTCGCGATCCTCCCAGTCAAAGCCGAGCCAGCGAACGTCGGCCTTGATCGAGTCGACGTACTCCTGCTCCTCCTTGCTGGGATTCGTATCGTCGAAACGCAGATTGCACTTGCCGTTGTATTTCTTGGCGAGTCCGAAATTCAGGCAGATGCTCTTGGCGTGGCCGATGTGCAAGTAGCCGTTCGGTTCTGGTGGAAACCGTGTATGGACGCGACCATCCCATTTGCCGGACTTGAGGTCCGCTTCAATGATCTGCTCGATGAAGTTCAGCGACTCTGAGGCTGCATTTTCTGGGGACGCCGCTTCACGCGGCGTCGCGCTCCCAGGGGAAGCCGCGCTCGCCGAATTGCCGGCATCCGGACCGTTGGAATTCATGGGTCTGTCCATATTCATGGTGGTGAAACTTGCTTCGCCGCGCCGTTCGGCCTACGTTGTTGATTCAAGACGCCCCGCTGCGGTTTCGGCGTGCGACGTTGCCAGATTTTATCCACCCGACGCAAAAAGGGAACGCCAATCGGCCGTCGCTGCCCCGTTGTCCCCATCACAGGCCTTGCCCACGAGCCACGTTCACCATGCGAAATCCGAATCCACGACGCCAAAACCGACGCGAATTCATGCGCACGACGGCCGCCACGGTCGCCACCACCGGCATACTGACCATCGGCAACCGGCTCCGCGCCGCCGACCGCTACGACTCCGTGTCCGATAGTGACCGGTTGGGCGAGGCCGAGGTTCTCGCTGAAATCCGTGATGACACGGTGTTCACCGAAGGGCCGGCGGTCGACCGTGCTGGCAACCTGCTCTTCACCAACGTTCCCGTCAGCAAAATCCTGAAGTGGGATCCAGCCGCCAGGCAGCTCAGCACCTATCAGACCGATTCGCACGAAACCAACGGACTTGCTTTTGATCCCCAGGGCAGGCTGCTGGCGTGCGAAGGGGGATCGCGACGTGTGACACGGACCGACCCCAAGACCAATCGCCGCGAAGTGCTCGCCGACGGATTCGAAGGAAAGCCGCTGGCCAAGCCGAACGACGTTTGCTTGGATCAGGCCGGGCGGATCTACTTCACGTCGCGGTCCGCGGTGGACGATCCCGAAGGCGAGAATCTTAAAGGCGTCTATCGCATCGATCCCGATGGGAGCCTCCACCGGCTGTTGGCGTGGCCCGACGTGCATATGCCCAACGGGATCGTCACGTCTCCTGACGACAAGACACTCTATCTCATCGAAGCCCACCCTGACGCCGATCGGCACCGTGACATCCGTGCCTACGATCTGGCCGACGACGGATCGATTTCCCGCGGTCGCGTCCTGATCAACTTCTACCCGGGACGTAGCGGCGACGGCATGTGTATTGACGCGGACGGGAATCTGGTGGTTGCGGCGGGCTTGCACAAGACACGAAAAACCAGCGAAACGCTTCAGACCAAGCCCGGAATCCATGTCATCTCGCCACAGGGAACGTTATTGGCCTACCGCGAAACGCCCGTCGACACCGTCACCAATTGCACATTCGGCGGCGAGGATTTGCGCACGCTGTACGTGACGTGCGGCAACCTCCTGGTCAGCATGCGAACGAAGATCCCAGGCAAGCCGGCCTATCGGCCGCAGGCCTGAGCGTCACAGCAATTCCGCAATCGGTTCGCCGAACGGGAGGATCGGCATCGGCCGGCCACTGAGATCCGGGAAGCTACGGTCCGGATTGATTCCCAGATGCCGGTAGACTGTGGCCCATAGATCATTGGGGGTCAACGGGCGATCCTGCGGGTGCTCGCCCTTGACGTTGGTTGACCCCACCACCTGGCCTGTGCGCATCCCGCCGCCGCACAGCAACATGGACATGGCTTGCGGCCAATGATCACGGCCCGGTTGCTGGACCTTGGTTTGAGAACCAAGCTGCGAACTAAGCCGTGGTGTCCTGCCGAACTCGCCGGTGACCACCAGCAGAACACGCTTGTCGAGCCCCCGTGCGTAGATATCTTCGACCAGGGCCGTGACCGCACGATCGTAAATCGGCAGGCGAATTCTGGCATCGTCGAACAGATGGCAGTTCACCGCGTGCGAGTCCCAGTTGTACGTCCCGTTCTTGATCCAGGGCACGCCGGATTGGTAGGGATTCTCCATGACCATGGTGACGAAGCTGCTGCCAGCCTCGACCAGTCGCCGTGCCAGCAGGGCCCGCTGCCCCCAGGCATGCCGGCCGTAGCGGTCACGCACCGCGTCAGGTTCCAACGACAGGTCGAAGGCGCGACGCGAGGCGTCACTGGTCAGCATTTCGACGGCGCGGCGGTGGAATTGATCCATGGCGTTCATGGCCCCGCTGCTATCCAACCGATGACGCAGCGTGTCAAAGCCACCGAGCAGCGCGGCCCGATCGTCGAGCCGATCGGACAGGCCGGCACCGAGGGCAATATTCTTGACTTCAAAATCGGCAGCGCTTGGATCGCCGGGAACAACGAACGGGTGCGACTCTTGCCCCAGATAGGCACTGCCAAAGCTATAGACGTCGATGCCATGGCGACCGCGATTCGCGCCCGAAACATAGTTTGGCACACCGCGGTTGGTCCCTTCACGAACCTTGGCGACGATGGAACCCACTGCCGGCGCGTCGTTCACAAAGCCGGTCGGCGTCTTCGGAGCTCGACCCGTCAGGAATCGCTTGTGCCCCCCGCCGTGATCGGAAAACTCGTGAGCAACCGATCGGATCAAGGTGAACCTGTCTGCCAGCTTGGCATGCAGGGGCAGCAGTTCGCAAATGTCGATACCCGGCACATTCGTGTTGATCGGCCGGAATTCGCCCCGGTAGTCGGCCGGCGCGTTGGGCTTCAGGTCGTACGTCTCCATATGCGGAGGCCCACCTGGAAGCCAAACCAGGATCACAGCGGTCTCCAATGCTGCAGCGTCCGGTGAGTTGGTCGCCTCGGCCGCGGACCTTGCCGGATTGGCCTGGGCACGCAGACGCAGCAGATCACCCATGCACAATCCAGTGCCCGCCAGCAGGCCGTTTTGCAGAAAGCTTCGACGATTCGAGGGGCCGGGGCAACGGTCGCGGTTGATTGTCATGGTCGGATCCGCCGGTGCGAGGGAAGCGAGTACAGGATGGATGTCGACATGCCAGTTTGGGGGTGGGAACCAGCCAGTGGGAACCAGCCACGCTTCGGCAGCGTTCCAATTGTCATATCGGCCGTAATCGATGTCAACGCGAGCCATGCGGCCTAAGCCCTCCTCAGACAAAGGGTTTCGATCACAGGTTTGGCAAACGGGCCTCGACGAATCCAGTCGCCATTTGTTAAACTCGGCGGCTTGTACCGATTTGAAAAGTCGACCGACTGGTCCCGGCTTCCGTTTGTCGCGAAGTTAGCACGCTTGGGGAGTGATCTGGATGCGAAGAAAGTTTATTGCCGGTAACTGGAAGATGAACCTGTCGCGGGCCGAATCGGTTGCGCTGGCGAGTGGCTTGGCGCAGCAACTGGGTGACGCGACCGATGTGGATGTTGCCGTTTGTCCCCCGAGCGTTTACTTGGATGCCGTCCACCAGGCAATTTCCGGCTCCCACATCGCCTTGGGTGCCCAGAACATGTATCACGAGGCTGCCGGTGCATATACCGGGGAGATCAGCGCCAGCATGCTGCAGGATGTCGGCTGCGCCTACGTCATTTTGGGGCATAGCGAACGCCGGCACGTGTTGGGCGAGACCGATGCCGCCATCAATCTCAAGGTGCAGGCCGCGTTAGCCGCCGGGCTGCTTCCGATTGTCTGTGTCGGCGAAAAGCTCGAGGAGCGAGAAGCGGGCCAGACCGCGTCCGTCGTTAAGACACAGTTTGAGGGCTCGCTGGCTGGCCTGACGGCCGAACAGATGCAACAGACCGTCATCGCCTACGAACCGGTGTGGGCGATCGGGACCGGCAAGGTCGCATCGCCGGCGCAGGCCGAAGCGGTGCATGCCGATCTTCGCAAACTGCTGGAAACCAGCTACAATTCCGAGGTTGCTGCGGCAGTGCGCATTCAGTACGGCGGCAGTGTCAAGCCGAGCAACGCCGCCGAACTGCTCGGTCAGCCAAATATTGATGGTGCCCTGGTCGGCGGCGCTTCCCTGAAAGTTGAAGACTTCATGGGCATCATTTCAGGTGCCAGAGCATAACGTGTGATGCGCCGCCACGGCGTCGGCGAGAGACCATTCCCAAGGCACATACCACCACAGGCCGGCGACGGATTTCGATCAACGGCTCCCGTATAAGGAAGTTTGGAAATGCAATACCTGTTAGGGATCATGATGTTCCTGACGGCACTGTTCTTGATTTTGCTGGTTTTGGTCCAGCGAGGACGAGGCGGTGGTTTGGCGGGTGCCTTTGGCGGAGCAGGTGGACAAAGCGCGTTCGGTACCAAGGCCGGCGATATGTTTACCAAGATTACAATTGGTACTGCATTCTTCTGGATTCTGATTGCCGCCGTCTCGGTGAGATTCCTCAATCAGCCCAAGAGCAGCATTTTCGATGACGGCGGCCCGCTGCAGTCGCAAATTTCAGGCGACCGATCGGCCACTGAAGGCGATGGTGCCGCCGCCGGCGATTTGAATGCTGGCAGCGATGCCGGGCTGCTCGGCGATGCCCTGGAAGATAGTGGCTTATTGGGCGGAACCGGAACCGACGCCGCTGGTGCCGAGGGAACGACGACGGACGAGCCAGCCGCTGGTGCTGACACCGACCCTGGCAGTGACACGCCACCCGCTGACACGCCACCCGCTGACACGCCACCCGCTGACACGCCAGAATCGACTGGCGCCGCACCAGCCACCGGCACCGATCCGAAGCCGGCCGCGGAGACGACACCAGATCCGGACGCCGCACCTGAGAAGGAATCCGCACCGGCAGCGGCACCAGACGCAGCCACTCCGCCGGCGGCGGATGCGGCCGCAGATGGTCCAGCCGCCGATGCACCAGCCGCCGACCCGCCTGCACCGGAGAAAAGTTCCGCTGGCGACCCGGCACCGCCCGGAGAGTAGCCCTCCGCCGCAGTTCAGCTTCCCTCTTACCTTCGTTTAGTGCGCCTGGAATCCTGCCGACCGCACAAGGAGCATGTTTTTTGCTGCTCAGCATGACAGGGCACGGGGCGGCGCAGCAGCAGGCCGACGGAGTTTCGGTCGCCGCCGACGTGCGCACCGTCAATAGTCGCTTCTTCAAGCTCTCCACACGCACGAACGAATCGTACACGGGACTTGATTCACGCGTTGACGAAACGGTCCGTTCGGTCATCCGCCGGGGGACCGTGCAGGTGGATCTGAGGATCGAGCGTGAATCGGAGGCCAACGCTCTGCTCAACGAAGCGGTCCTGGCCAGCTACTGCAATCAGCTTCGCAAGTTTCACACCGGAGTCGAAGGGGCGGCGCCGCTGCAAATCGAGCTGCTTCTGGCGTTGCCGGGGGTCATTAACGACGCCCGGTCGCAACAGCACGATGCCGATGCCGTCTGGCCGTTGGTGAAGACAGTGCTGACCGATGCACTGGCGGGGCTCTCCAAGATGCGAGCGGCCGAGGGCCAGGCAATGGCGGCGGATCTGGAGGCCAATCGCCTTGAAATCAAGGGGCACTTGGAAGCCATTGAAGCCCGGGCTCCCCTGGTCGTCGATTCCTACCGTGAACGACTGACCGATCGAATCAACAAGATGCTGGCCGAACATGACGTGCAAATCCAGCCCTCCGATGTGATTCGTGAGGTCGGCATCTACGCGGAGCGGAGCGACATCGCCGAAGAGACCGTGCGATTGCACAGTCACCTCGTCCAGTTTGCCAAGATCATGGAAATGGGCGAAAGCCAGGGAAAGAAACTGGAATTCGTGACGCAAGAGATGTTTCGCGAAACGAATACGATCGGCTCCAAAGCGAACGACGCGGAGATCACGGCCCACGTGATCGATATCAAGGCCGCCATCGAGCGGATTCGCGAGATGATTCAGAATGTCGAGTAACATGCCGTGAACGGGGGCACCCCTGGACAACTCGTCATCATTTCCGGACCCTCGGGGGCAGGGAAGTCCACGGTTGTAGGGCGTCTGCTGGCCGAATGCGAATTGCCGCTGGAATTGAGCGTCTCCGCCACGACCCGCCGACCGCGGCCCGGAGAAGTGCAGGGAAAGGACTACCACTTTCTTTCTCGGGACCAGTTCCTCGCGCGGCGCGATAACGGCGAGTTCTTGGAATGGAAGGAGGTCTTCGGGCGAGGCGACTACTACGGAACCCTCCTTGGCACCGTGACCGCTGGCGTAAATGCCGGGAAATGGGTAGTTTTAGAGATCGACGTCGAAGGCGCGATGACGGTCATCGAAACCTATCCGGACGCCATCACAATTTTTTTACATCCGGGAAGTACCGGAGAGCTTGAACGTCGCCTGCGCGAACGGGGTACCGATAGTGCTGACGCAATCGCTCGACGCCTGGAGGTGGCGCGACGCGAAATGACCTTCCGGGACCGGTACAAACACCATGTGCAAAACGATGCAGTCGACAAGGCGGTCGCAGAAGTGTGCGGGATTTTGAACGCCCGCGCCGCGGCAGCAACGACAAAATCACCGTCCGATACGACCCGCTAGTCGGCTGAAGCCATAGCCGTCAGGCGGTGTCATGAGATAACCTTGGGTCCACACCCCAGGGCATGATGATGCGGCATATCCCTTTTGTTCCCCGACGCGGCCGATCGCAAAGCGGCCGATCGATTAGGGGGAGGGAGGGGAGTAGCCTCGCTGAATTCCAGATCCAAACGTCCCCCACGGAGAATCCCAGTCGATGCACGAAATCCTGAAAGAAGAAGAAATCGTCAACAAAGTCGGCGGCCGCTTCAAACTGTCCACGCTGATTCAAAAGCGCCTTGTCCAGCTTAATGCCGGAAGTCGCCCACTGGTCGAGCCGGTTCCTGAGGACAAAATGGAGATCGTGCTCCAGGAAATCCTGCACGACAAGATTTTCCTCGATACCTCCAATGAGGTCAAAATAACCGGTGACCTGCACGAAGGGGGTGGGGGACCGGAAATCGATCCCTTGAACATGTAACATAGGCGACTGCAACGCATGAGTGACCGCGAAGTCCTGATCGGTGTCACCGGAGGCATCGCGTCGTACAAAACTGCCGCGCTGGTTAGCCAACTGGTGCAGGCGGGAATGGGGGTCACGGTCGTCATGACGAAGGCGGCCGAGCAATTTGTCGGGCGGGCCACCTTTGCCGCGCTGACTGGCCGGCCGGTGGCGACGTCGATCTTCGATGCCAACACCTTTCCCTTGGGGGCGCATATCACGCTGGCCGAGCGTGCGCAGTTGTACTGTGTGGCACCGGCGACCGCGGACTTTCTCGCCAATGCGGCCAACGGTGCTGCGGACGACCTGGTTTCGACGTTGTACCTCTCGGTGACCTCACCCGTGTTGGTGGCCCCCGCCATGAATTGCGAGATGTGGGAGAAGGCGGCCGTGCAGCGAAACGTAACGCAGTTGGCAGAGGACGGCGTACATCTCGTGGGGCCGGATGAAGGTTGGCTCAGCTGTCGCAAGAAAGGGTTCGGCCGCATGGCCGCGCCCGAAGCAATTTTTGCCGCAATCCACCGGTTGCTTGAATAGCCCATCGTGGCCGACGGTGGCTACACCCTTGTTCGCGCTCGCATGGCAGGTCATGGCACGGATTCTCATCACTTCAGGACCGACCCGGCAGTACCTGGACCCGGTCCGTTATCTGACGAACGCTTCCAGCGGCCGAATGGGGCGAGCGTTGGCGGAGGCGGCGCTCGACGCAGGGCATGATGCGGTCATTGTCAGTGGACCGGTCCAGGTCGACTATCCAGCGCAGGCCGAGTTGATTCCAGTGCTCACCACGGACGACATGCTGGCGGCGTGCCAGCGAATTTTTCCAGGCTGTGATGGGCTGATCGGTGCCGCAGCCCCCTGTGACTATCAGCCGCGGCGCGTGGCGACGCAGAAGATCGCCAAGACGGGCGACCCGCTGGTGCTGCATCTGATTGAGACGGCGGACGTCGTTGCCACGATGGGCGCGAGTCGGCTGCCACATCAATGGCTGGTCGGATTTGCCTTGGAGACGGAAGACCAGCGGTTTCGGGCCCTGGCGAAACTCGAACGGAAAAGCTGCGACCTGATGGTTCTCAACGGACCGGAGGCGATGGATGCGGCGGAGAATTCCGTCGAACTGCTCGATCCTGCCGGCAGCGTCCTCGCGTCCTTCGAGGGCAGTAAGGAAGTGGTCGCGCGGGGTATTCTGCGGCTGATTGGCGAGAAACTCGTCCAGTAGTTCGGCCTGTTGTCAAGGATACGGTCACAACGACGGATGACGTTTGCGACACGGTCCAACGGCCCTGCCGTGCTTGCTACGAAGTTGACCAAAACTGGTGGTTGCCTTATAGTTATGCGCCTTAACTGACCGGTCACGGCCTCTCACGCGGGGGGTGTGCAGCGCTGACTGTCGAGCCAGCCTCGCCAGCACGCATGGCCACTTATTCAAACTGCTGGGAATGGAAACATGAGCATTGGAGAGGGGACAGGAGTCGACTTTTCCACAATGCGTGGAAGGGACTATCCGACGATTCGCCAGTTCACCGTGTTTCTCGAGAACCGCGTGGGGCAGTTGCTGGAGGTGGTCCGCCGCTTTGAAGGGAGCAAGGTGCGGATCGTCGCGTTGTCGATCAATGACGCGACCGAATGCGCCTTTGTGCGATTGTTGGTCAGCCATCCTGAACAGGGGCGTGAGATTCTCGAACGGGCAGGGTTGGCGATGATTGAATCTGATCTCGTTGGCATCGAGTTGCCCGACCGGCCGCAACCGCTGTTGCAGGTCTGCACGGCGCTGCTGCAAGCCGAGGTCAACATTGTGCAGGCTTACCCTCTCATTGTCCGTCCTCATGGCCTTCCGGCGGTGGCCTTAATGGTCGATAATCTGGACATGGCTCAGGAGACACTAAAGTCCAAAAACTTCAAGCTGATCACCGAACAGGACCTGTGCCTGGAAGAGGACGACCTCGACTAGTCATCGATAGAACAACCAAGCGAGAGTGGCGGAATTGGCAGACGCGCTAGATTTAGGATCTAGTGGGGAAACCCGTGCAGGTTCAAGTCCTGTCTCTCGTACTTCAAAACAGCAAAGGACTTAGGGCGATTGCTCTAAGTCCTTTTTTTGTTGGCAGGGTGTTGCGCGCAACAAATGCGCAACAGCACGGCGGGCATATTGGGCCTATATCGCTGGCTAGCTGTTCCTCACCTGCGTACGATCGAGATGTCAGCTCGTTCCTTACGCATCCGCAGGTGAAGACATGGCCAGCATCCGACAGGACAAACGAACTGGGCGATACCTGATCGTATTTCGCTATAGCGGACGGCAGTTTCAGCGGGGGCTGAAGACTACGTCTCGCAGGGACGCGGACGCTGCACGTGCCCGCATCGACGAGACCATTCGACTGATTGAGCGCGGCCGGCTGGAGATCCCAGACGGCGCTGATCCGGTGACTTTCATTCTCTCGGACGGTACTCAAACGAATAAACCGGTCGCCCGAAAGCAGCTCACGCTGGGCGAACTTCTGCAAATGTACGATGACGGACGCGTTGAACGGGCCAAGGAAGACACCACGGTGACGACCGAACGCAT
>JAUIHJ010000226.1 GCA_030432015.1 bacterium | reverse complement strand
GCAGCGTTCACAAACCAGCTTGTAGTCGTCCAGAGTCTTGCGGTTTTTTTCGGCAAGGTAAGGGACCACCAGATGCTTGATGCCCGCGTCGTTAGCGCTGTCGAGCACTTCTCCAAAGGGGCGCACACCTTTTTGGTCTGGATTGACGACGGAGTCCCAGTCAAAGTGCGTCGAATTGATCGCCAGCCCGTTTTCACGCGCCGTCGAAATCATCGCGTCGGCATTCGGAAAACCGTAGCACTCCACCTGCTTGTAGCCGGCCTCCGCCACTGCCTTGATCGTGGCTTTGACGTCTTCTTTGATCTGGTTTCGCAGCGTGTACAACTGGATGCCAATTTCCTTGCGGTAAGTGTTATCCGCGTCGAGTGCGAATATTGATGGGGGGCTCGCGATTATCGCGGTCGCGGCTGCCGTTGCAGCCAGAAATTCCCGTCGTTTCATGACGATCTCCTAGGAGCTGAAGTGTGGTGTCTACATTTCTTCGCCATCGATCGTCCCCTTCCGCCATCGTTGACAGGAAGACTTCCGCGATGCGAAGTCCGAGTTCAATTGGCATTCTACAATTTCACGGTAACGAAGCCGACGACTCGGAAAGATTCAATGAGGCGCTTCGCGTGCCAGCCCTGAGCGTACACCGGGAATTGGATTTGGTACTTGCCTCGCGGCACATCCGGATTGTCTTGCGGTTCAAAGGTAAAGCGAACGCGACTCGCCTCGGTGACTGGAGCACCTCGATTGATGACGTGAGAATCATTGATCTGCCCACGCAGCACGATCGGCTGTCGGTCGCCGTCGGAAGCAATGGCATTGACCGTTATCTTCGAATAGTCTCCTTTGGCGTACCACTGCGCTGATTCACGGCTGGGAGCATCCGACTGAATGACGCGGTCATGGTCGACGGGAACATAGTAATAAACACCGCTCTTTCCTTTCATAACATCTTTCGCATAGTCTTTGCTCGGCTTGCCAAGCGGGAGCCGCTGGTTGCTGACATACTTTTTCGGATCACCAAGTTTGCGGAAGCGGAGTTTCTCTTCGCCGGATCGCGGCGATCCCGCCTGGTAGTAGGTTCCGTCGGGGTGTCGATACACCTTTCCAACTTCAAATTCGATTCCCGGCTCGTAATCCGCAATCACGCCGTAGTAATCTTCCATCGCTCGGTGCAGATGCGCGTCGTCCGGATACCCATTGGGAGCGAGAAAATCGTCCATCTCGCGCAATCGCCACGCAGCTTCGGTGAATCCATGTTCCCGCCCGACGGTGACCGGCTTCGGCAACGTCCCGTGGGGCGCTGCGATTTCGCGAGCATCCAATTCCACGCGTTGATCCGTCTGGCAGATGATCGCAGCTCGGACGTACCGCAGAGACGCGGGCAAGTTGATATGAAATTGATTCATGACCTTCGAATCATGACGCTCGTCGTTTAACGGAAAACGATAATTCTGACCGTTTTCGTCGGTCACCTCCAGAGAGCAACGCGATTCAACCAATGCCGGATCCGAGTTACGAAGCGTCTCCGGCGAAAAGACATTTCCCCAGTTCCCATAAAGTGCCGGATAAATGAACGACGGCATGTCGCTCGGTTGAATCGGGTCGTACATGCCCAACAAAGTTACCACCGGAACCCCAATCTGATCCGGCTTCGGTGTCCCGACCTTGGCAACGACCATCTCTTGTTTCCCTGAATCCCACTTGCGGTAGCCGGTTGGACTATTCGGATCCAGCACGCCGGACTCACCGCCTACCCTCTGCTGAATCATGTTCAGCGAAAAGGGCGTATGCAACGTAAACACGCTGACCTGGCCCATCGGTTTACCACCAGCCATTGCATCCGCCCCATAGCCGTATGGAAACTCGCCATCTGGACGTTTGCCATTCCAAGCAAGATTGCCGATCAAACGATTCTTAAACAGGTTGTAACCCCACGCACCGTTTCGCGAGTGGGAACTCAATTCCTTGCCACCTGGGTAATGAATTGAGTTCCCACTCGCGAAACGGTGCGTGGGGAACTCAATTCCTTGCCACCTGGGTAATGAGGTAAACCGTGATCGTGACCGTACTCGTGGGAAAACTCATTTCCGGTGGTGTTGCTCAAGGTCAATTGCCCTCCTCCACCGCTAAGCCCGTGGCGAACCGTGACGGCGCGAGCCTTTCCATTGTCGTCTCGTTCGGTATAAACACCCGCGCTGGTGTGCACGGTGGTCTGCCGAAATGGCCGCGGTTGTTTCTCCGTGCCGCCAATTGACGACGGAATGCCGATGTTGGCGTAATTGATGCCTGTGGAGACCATACCCTTGGCGATGTCTTGACGCATGTCACCTTTGTAAACGCCGGCTCCTTCGAACGTACTTCGCTCGGTGTACACGTTGCCGTTGGGCAGCACGACTTTTGGGAAATGAATGGGGAGGTACTGGGCGGCAGTCAACTTGGCGACCGGCACCATCTGGAAGTAGTCCAAGGCCAATTCAGGAGAGATGTTCTCGTCTGGATTACACCACTTGTTGACCTGAACGTCCGATGGCGGCAGGAGCATGCCGAGTTCCACATGCTGTGTGACCAACTCGATCGGCGGACCAAATTCAAACTCCTCCCCTGCAAGCCGTCCGACACCCCCGGCATCGTTCTGCACCGCCAATTCCAACCCGAAATGCATATACTTCCAAGGTACGATGGCCGTCCAAGCGCGTTTGCTGTAAACCACCGGCGGGCGCCCGTCGGTGTTGCCAGAATCATTTCGCGGCTCCATCCAGGGAGCCTGGAGTGGTAGTCGCAGATCTGGCTGGCCTTCCTGACGCAGCACCACTTCATATTTCTGGGACGCTGGTCCAACGGGAAAGAACAACAGGAATGCCGCTCGATCCGTCACCAATAGTGGGCGTTGGACGTCCCCTCGCTGGGGACCAACCAAGGTGTTTTGAATGAATGCAATCTCTCCTTCCAATCCCCCACGTAGGTTGGAGCGAATCTCGCGACCACCCGTGAAGTCAATCGCCTGATCCCAGTAGGGAGGTTTCAGGTCCTGCGCACTTGTCATGCTCGTGCATAGCAGCACAACGAACCAGATTCCAACGGGTCGCCGACGCGACCAACCAGCACAACATCCGGACCAAGCCAATTTGTCAACCATGCTCATCAAAGCTCGTGGATTCGGTGATTTCGTTCAAGCCGCCCTGCCGCAAACGACACATACTCGCAGCCGTCACCCTTAAACTAGTGCAGCGGTAGCAAATTCTCAATTGCTGAGGACCGAATCTCTGCTAACCATCGCGTTAATGCCAGGCGACGAGGATCTCACTTGCCAAGCCTGGGGCCCAGGGCTGACATTGCGATCGCTGGAGCCGGATCGGCAGAACCGCGGCACTGCGGTGTCAAATCCAAGGTTCCATTTGCAGGAGAGGCGACTGGCATCAAATGGTAGACTGGCCGTTCCAGCTGGGCCAGCACAGGCACGGTAGGGCGTGCCAGATCCACCCTGGAAAACCGCCGCTTGTCGGTGGGCCGCGACCCTGGAATTGCCGATGGATCAACGCAGCGCGTTCGAGAACTGTGGAGCCGATGAACGTCACCGAATTTGCCGAACGAATTGTCTTCGGAACAACGCTCGAAGACAAATTGGTTGCTCCAGGGAGATTGACTCACGATGGGGAAGGTCAACATCGCCCTGACGTAAGATCGCTGGTCACGCCGGGGCGGCCAGCGGGTCTGCAGATGCGGCATGATCTTATTAGCACGGGATCGCCGCCAAGTGATGGTCAACTTGAGAGCGAACGCGCCCGCGGTCAACTGCTTCACTTTCTTGCCAACCACGAATTGCTGGCCACCGAGTTGATGGCGCTCGTATTGCTAAAATTTCCAGACGCGCCTCACGCGTTTCGGCAAGGCATCCTGGTCACGCTCCAAGAGGAACAAGAGCACACGCGGATGTACATCAAGCGGATGCGTGAGTGCGGAGTCGAGTTCGGCGCCTATCCGCTCGGCGGCCGGTTTTGGCGAATTGTGGAGCCAATGCAATCGCCGATGGATTTTGTGTCTCGTTTAAGCCTGACATTTGAGCAAGCCAATCTGGATTACAGTTTGCATTTTGCCGAAGTATTTGGCCGGTTGGGTGATTCGGAGACCGCGGGGTTGCTGCGGAAGATTTACGAAGACGAAATCGGCCATGTCCGTCATGGTTTGCATTGGTTTCGTCAATGGAAGAATCCGGAACAGAGTGACTGGGAAGCCTATCAGGATGCGCTTGAATACCCGATGTCGCCTCAGCGCGGGCGCGGGCCACGAGCAGCATTCAATCGCGAAGGTCGAGTGCTGGCTGGACTGACCGACGATTTTATCGACTCGATTGAAGTGTTTCGCCAATCCACCGCGCGGCCGCCAACGGTTCGTTGGTTCGACCCGAGTGCCGAAGCGGGCCTGGCCGGGGACGGCGATTCAAGCTTGCTGAATCAGCTTGCCAAAGACCTTGAACTCGTCATGGTCCCTGTGGCACGACAAGACGACATCGTGCTGGTGCGTGAAATGCCATCGCGTGACTTGCGAAAACAGCTGATTGACGTCGGCTTCGACTTGCCGGAGTTTGTTGGGCTGGATGCAAGAACGACGTTGACGAACCGCAAACTTGGACGCTTCGCGCCGTGGGCCTGGACGCCGACGAACCATCGAATCGCCGAGCCGTTGGTTCAATCGGTGCTTCGCCCGCCGCCCGAATGGTCAAATGAACAAACCCTCCTGTTTCGAAAGTCTTGGAGTGCGAATTGTCTACGCCGCTGGCTGAGCCACGACGATCAGAGTCACTTCCAGGAGACCCCTACTCCGGATTGGTTCTCAACGCCTGATTCCGTCGCGATCGAGATCTTTGCGCAGGCTGACGTTCAAGCGGCACTGGATGAAATTGGATCGCGCGGATTCGAAAAAGCGGTCTTCAAGCTCGATCTGGGCGCTTCGGGTCGAGGTCAAAGGCGTTTTGCGACCGGTCGCAAACTTGACGAGACAGACGAAGCCTGGTTGCGATCCGCTTTCAGAGATACAAACAATGTTGCGTTTGCGCCACCGGAAGACGCTGTCCCACAAGCGGTTGCGGTCCTTGAGCCGGAGTTGGAACGAGTGGTTGACCTGTCTTTTTTGTGGGATGCGAGACCCGAACAAAGCAATGTTGCGGGAGCCTCGGAGCCTTGCGATCAGACGCCGGAGGATTTAAGGCATCCCCAGCCAGCGAAAAGCCTTGGATGGACGCGGTCTCTGGTTACGGCGGGACGGAAATATGCGGGCACCCGATTGAGCAAGCCGTTTTTTGACTGTGCACCGGAGGTCAGGCACTTTCTCCTTGCCAATCGAGCAGAAAAACTGAACACGATCGTGAATTGGCTGGCACCGCGTCTTGCCGCTGAATTTTCTCCGCGAAACTTTACGGGCTGTTTCGGCGTCGATGCATTCGTGTATCGCGGACTCGGCGGTAAACTCCTGGTCAAGCCCGTCGTTGAGCTGAACCCGCGGATGACCATGGGCCATGTCGCATTGGCGATGCAAAAGCGAGTGGCTCCCGGCGTGGCTGCGGATTTCCGAATCTTGACGAAATCGCAATGGAGCCAACTGCCGCATTCAATACAACGAGCTCCGCTAACGACGTCCCACGATGGTCGCTGGTCGTCAGGCCTCGTCCGATTGTGCGAAATCAACGAGACAACAAGACTGGTCCCCGTGGTTTTGATCGGTCGCGATTGCCTGGCGGCCGTAGGCTGAACGGAATCCTGCCACGCGATTTTGCTTGAGAATCGAATCACCTCTTGGGTGTTATCTGGTCGACGTCCATTCGATTGACTTCCATTGCCACACGCGGATGGACATTGTCAGACAAGAAATGGATCAATTTCAACGTTTGAAACGCATCGAGCCATTCGTGAAATCGCTGCAAAAGCATTTCGCTATCGCGTGAGTTATTCTGCAATTTTGGCCAGACAGTGGCAAAATGCCTGCCAACCAACCAGCGCTTACAAGACGCCGGGACGTTTTCCAAAATATCTTCCGCAGAATTTGCGACACTCCGTTCAACCACGGCGAGCAACTGTCCAAGATCCCGATAACAGTGATCGTGGTACGTCAGCCAGCGCCCACTTTCGACGATATCGCCAACCGCTTTGCCTGTACCAAATGGAACTCGATCCGAAATTCGGTCCGACGGATACACAAACGCGTCTTCGATCATTTCAATCTTGCAACCGGTTTTGCTGAGCTGTTGCACGAGGTAAAAATCCTCGCCAGCCATCCGGCGACAATGGTAGCCTCCCGCTTTTGCGTAT
Source organism: bacterium (assembly GCA_030432015.1). Lineage (GTDB taxonomy): Bacteria > Planctomycetota > Planctomycetia > Pirellulales > Pirellulaceae > ARS98. The sequence continues at coordinate 4,585 of JAUIHJ010000226.1, read as the reverse complement.
GCTTGCTTGGTGCAGACGATTGTCGAACCGATCGCATACCACGCGTGCGGAGACTTCGCCTCTTCGAGTTTCTGGCGGTGCCGCTTCAGATGCCGCTCGTAAATTTCAATGGCCCGCTTCTCTCTTACCTTGCCGCAATGTCGATGTTTGAAGTTCACATGTCCAGCTTGAAAACCTGGATGATGGGCGATGTATTCAAAGATTGCTTGAAAGTATTTTGGGTCGACCGGACTATCTGCATCAAGGCTGATCATTAGGGCAGCTTCGTCGACAAACGACATGCCGACCGCGCAGCACTGGTGCCTTGCCAGACCGACTCCAAATTTCTCTGGATATGCCCTGCCATCTGTCACATGATCCAGCCAAGCCAGTGGCATCGACGTTTCGAATTCGCCGAGCCAATTCAGCGTCGCCAAATTGTTCCGGTTGTCCATCGACGCACGCTGATTCACGTTGACGACAACCAAAACTTCATCGCGAACCTGCCCGGTTGCCTCCAGACTCGTTAACGTCTCTGGAAGCGTGTCAAATTCATTGCAACACGGAATCGCAACCACTGCCCGGTACTTTTTGCGCAATGCGTGTCGCGATTGAATTGGAGCCGTTTTAGGAAGACGTTGGGCCATGATACACCGCAGACATTACTAACAAACTGGTTTGCCCGAACGGGGTCGCCCATCCCTGCAAAGTTGAAGCGCATCGGAAAGAGAAAATGGGTACCCGACCAGAGATTCTACTCATTCCGCAGGGTGCGTGGCGATCGTGCCTCGTGTGCGATGGGTTTTGGCTCGTAGCCTGTTGCGTTGCGAGTGTCGCTAGACACCGGCCACTTTTCCGTTCCATCGGTGGTTCAATTTAGGTGCTGAGGTGAACCGGTCGCTCGGACAATTGCTGCAAAGAAGTTGTCACCCAATGCGCGCATCCGGCCTCGACGACTTTCCAATTGAACCCCGATCAACGGAATCGATCGCGCCACGCGTTTGTCAGATTTGTGAGATTTGGTGAAAGGTTTCCTCGAAATCCGCCATCTATTCTCAGGTCGCCGCGACTGCCGACGGCGAGTCGAGTTTCGGCAATGTTGCATTCGAATCAAGTCGCCAGGCGTCGTGGCCCTACGCTACCAGGTGAACCTCATTGCGCGACCTCCAAGGTGTTCGTGCATGTTGTCCAGCGCAGCAATTGGCGGACCAAGCCGCCAAGCAGACTTGAAACACCGCCGCATTCGAAAAGGAAGACTGCGATGAAATTCCTGCCCAACCTTCGTAAGAAATTCGCTCGACGAACGCAACGGTATCCCCAACGGCGAATGTTTGAACAGTTGGAAAACCGAATCGTCTTTTCCACGGTCGCCTGGACCAACTTGGGACCCGGCGATGGGCTGGAGGCTTTCGAGGATGAAACCACTGAGGTTTCGGAGGCGGTCCTAGCACGAAATGTGTTGTTGCAAGCCACGGCCGAATGGTCGCGAGTCATTGACGACTTCAATTTCATGACGCCTCCCGACCAGGCAGCCGACGTGCTGTTTACGCTCAACGTCAACGCCGACCCCGCCGACCCCAGCGACGGCGTCTGCAGCGCCTTTGCCGGCACCACCGCTTCGACCGCCGATGACTTCAAGCCGACAGCGGGGCAGGTCACCTTGAACTACTGTGCATCGGGGACGCTGGGAGACGGTACGACCCCAGATATGTCGAGTCCAACGTCGTGGTGGTTCGACCCGACTCCCAACGACAGCTCCGAATTCCTCGGGGGGATGGTCAACGCCTTTCGGTCCGGTGCGACGCCGGGTGGCGCAGCGGACGGCGGGCGCGACCTATTGGGTTTGATCATTCACGAGATGGGACACGTGATGGGGTTTTCTGGCCTCCTGTACAACACCGACCTGGGCGGTAGCTCGTTCCAAACGCCCAGCGGCAACGCGACGGTTACCGATACGGGCGTGGCCAATCTGGTCAGCGGCGCCGTGGGCGACACGTACTGGGCCTTTCAAGGGCCGTCCGTGAATGCCCTGATGACCAATTTCGACATCGGTGGAACCGCCTCCAACGCGCGCCATAACGCCCGCCCGCTGGCTGACAACGCGCCGGTCGAGTTTAACGGCGTTCCGATCTTTGGCTCCCGCGACGTGATGAACGGTACCGGCATTACCTCGGGCGGACGATCGTTGTTGAGCAACAAAGCGGCGTTGATACTGCAGGATGCCTACGGCTACACCATCAACTTGCCGGAGCAGTTCGGTACGATGCACGCGGTGCTCGACGAATCGAATGGGACGCTGACAGTTCGCGGTGGCGGGGACAATACGGTCATCGATGGGGTCTGTCAGGGCGGCAGCTTCGACGAAGACGACAACTGCAACGGAGCCGACTCGGACGTGATCTCGATCCTGTTCGACGGTGATGAAATCGTAGTGTCCGTGGATGTCGATCACGACGTCGCGGGGGCCGGAGCCGGTTTGGATCCCTTCGATCAGCGCGGCGCCTTCGTGACCCGATTTCCCCTCGCCAACGTCTCGCAGGTGATTGTGAACGCTGGTGACGGGCACGACGAAATCACGGTGGGCGACGGTTTGGGGATCCCCGTGATCGTTAACGGCCAAGGCGGAGACGACACGTTGTTCCCGCTGTTCGACAGCACCACCTCGAACATGAAACTTCACTTCACCGGGGGCGTGGAAGTCGACGAAGTCCGCGTCGAACTGGATGGGGACGTGACGGTCAATGACAGCGGATTGTGTTTGACCGATACCGGCGCCTGCCTGGTGGCCAACATTGAATTCCACGATCAGATCGATGCAGTACACATTACCGGCGGTCCGGCGGACAACATCTTCGACGCCGAAGGATTCTCGGGCCACGCCACACTTATCGGCGATGACGGCCAGGACATCCTGCGCGTTGGACATGAGGATGCCGTGCTGGATGGCGGCAACGGTAATGACAGCTTCTTCGCCGGCTTGGGCAACAACAACTATGCCGGCGATGGAGGCTACGACACGCTCTTCGTCGAGGGCACGTTCGATGACGACCTCTACATCTTGAACCTGTTTGGCTCCGGGCTGGAAGAAGTTGCGCTATCCATGTTGGATGGCGACGACGATGTTACCGTCCTGGCTCCGGCCGGCATTGTGTTGACCATCTCGGGTGGTCCCGACAACGATACGCTTGATCTGTCCGGCTCGTTGAGTCCCGTCGAGGTTGTCGGAGGCCTGGGCAACGACACAATCACCGGCAGCCCGGTCGACGACCTGCTGGTGGGTGGGCCTGGATTCGACATCATTTACGGTCGCAACGGCAACGACGAGATCAACGGCGGCGACGACACGGACCATCTATTCGGCGAAGTGGGCGAAGACTTGCTGATCGGCGGTCGCGGCAACGACATCCTGGTCGGCGGTTTTCAATCCGACACGCTGTTTGGCGACGAAGGCAACGACCGTCTGATTGGCGGCTACGACGACACGTTGGGCGGGCAGCTGGTGGACGGCAGCGGTGATTTCCTTGACGGCGGAGACGGCCGGGACGTGATTGCGGGCGACAACGCCGTGGTGACTCAGGACGGCCTGGACACCCCCATCCCGTTCGGTGGCGACGACGTGATTCTTGGCGGAGACCAGGACGACCTGATCTATGGCCAGGACGGCGACGACCGCATCCAGGGGAATGGCGGCGACGACGTGATCGAAGCGATGGCTGGCAACGACCTCGTGTTCGGCGGCTCGATCATCTGCGACATCCGGAACGACCCGCCGAATCCCAACGGTCCCCTGCGAGACCGAACTCCCGCATCGGATCGCAACGCGCGGCAGCGTAACGCGCGCGAGTTCGAGAGCTGTTTCGACGACTACAGGGATCCCATTCCACCTCAGCAGACCGACCCCGATCAGCCACCACCGCCCGGCATTCCGCCTTCCGCTCCCGACGGCGCGGACACCATCGACGGTGGCAGCGAGCACGACCGACTGTACGGCGACAACTGGTCGCCAGGCTTCCAGGAACACACGCTCGGCGGGGCGGGCGACCGAATCAGCGGACGGCGCGGCGACGACCTGATATTCGGCCAAGTCGGTGACGACATGCTTCAAGGACAGGACGACCAGGATGTGATGCTGGGTGGCGACGGTAACGACACCATGGAAGGCGGGGCCGGGATCGATTGGATGGCGGGCCAGCGCGGCGACGACGGCATGACCGGCGGTTTGGATGTGGACTTGCTGTTCGGCGGATTCGGTCGCGACATGATCGAGGGCAACGCCGGCAACGATCTGCTCGACGGCGGAGCCGGAGCCGACGAACTGTCGGGTGGCGATGGCGACGACACGCTGTGCGGCGGACCCGGTCCGGACCTGCTCTTCGGCGGGCTGGGCCAGGATCTGCTCAAAGGCGAAGGCGGCAACGATCTGATGTTCGGCGAAGACGGGCAGGATCTGATGCACGGCGGCTTCGGCAGCGACGAGATACACGGCGGCAGTCAGGCTGATCGCATGTTCGGCAATGGGGGCAACGACACCATGTTCGGCGACGACGGCAACGACGTGATGGACGGCGGTTTCGGTGCCGATCGGATTTCAGGCGGAGCGGGACGC
>JAUIHJ010000225.1 GCA_030432015.1 bacterium | reverse complement strand
GTTGGATTCCCTTGACGACCAGCAAGTCGACGTCGCCGCCGCCCGCTTGCTTGAGCAACTCGACGAGCGCGACAGCCGCAAGAAGACGAATCAAGTGACTGGGGAACTGCAGCGCGCCCTGGAAGATCGCCAGGCGAGGCAGCAGTTCAGTCATGCCGGGCGACATGCTGCGGCGATGCCCGCGCCGGTCGGCTTCTTCCCGATCATTACCGTCCTACCGGCCGGCGTCAGTTTGACGGCATCGGCGGTCGTCTCGCCGGATGGGCGCCATGTCCGCGTCAACGTGAACCCATTCTTTTCTTCCATTGGGCCGGTCGATACGTTTAATTTCGCCACCGGCGAGACCTATCGACTGCAGGAATCGAACCGGCAGCACCGCCGGTCCCGCCCCGTTACCCCACGCTACGACGGCTTACGGACTCGCAATGATCGCGTTCCACGGCGCTAACGCGGCGCCTGCCCTTGGTGTGAACGCAACCCGTGCGGACAGCCCGCGCAGGCAGATGGGACAGGCATTGCGCGGGGTGCCTTGCAGCCATTTCCCGGTGAATAAGAAGCGGAGCTCATCGCCGATTCTTCCGCGTCCCTGGCCGTCGCGCCGCGGGCAGTTCGTTGGGTGGATTGTGTCCGGCGCGATCGTCGTGTAGCGTGCACGTCATGAAAACCCTGATCAAGAACGCTACGGCTGTACTGCCCACCGGCAGTGTGAAAACTTCCGTCCTCATCGAGGGCAACCGGATCGCGGACATCGCCCCCGCTGGACAGAGTTCCGCGGACGAAACGGTTGACGCGACCGGTTTACATCTCATCCCCGGCGTCATCGACGACCAGGTTCACTTTCGCGAACCTGGGCTAACACACAAAGAGGACTTTCAACACGCCACGCGCGCATGTGCCAAAGGGGGTGTGACAACGTTTCTCGAGATGCCCAACACGCAGCCCAACACGATTACCGCGGACGCACTCGAGAGTAAGCTGGCACTCGCGGCTGGAAAGTGCCTGGTAAATTTCGGTTTTTATATCGGCGCGACACCCGACAACCTCGACGTATTGAAAACGGTTCGCCGGACGCCGGGAATCAAGATATTCATCGGTTCGAGCACTGGCAACTTGTTAGTTGATGACCAGGACGCACTCGAACAGATCTTCGCCGAGACGTCCCTGCCGATCTGCGCGCATTGCGAAGATGAAACCACGGTCCGCGACAACATGCAACGCTTCGCCGGAACGCAAGATGTCGCGGACCATTCCAAGATCCGGGACCATCAGGCGGCCTTGATTGCCACACGGCGTGCACTTGACTTGGCCAAACGACATGACCATCGCTTTCATGTGCTCCATGTCTCGACCGCCAATGAACTTGCCTTGATTGCCGACCATGGCGGATTGATTACCGGCGAGGTCTGTCCACACCATCTGTTTTTCAATATCGACGACTACGCTCGACTGGGGACACGAATTCAGATGAACCCGTCGATCAAGACCCGGGAAGACAACCAGGCCCTCTGGCAAGCCCTCTTGGACGAGACGATTCAAGTGATCGCCACGGATCACGCCCCACACACGCTTGAAGAAAAACAACAACCTTATCCCAAGTCGCCATCCGGACTGCCCGCAGTGGAGAACTCACTGGCGTTGCTGCTCGACCAGGTCCATCGGGGCAACTGCTCAATCGAACAGGTGGTTCACTGGATGTGCGACGCGCCGGCGCGCGTTTGGGACATTGTCAACAAAGGACGGATTGCGGTTGGGTACGATGCCGATCTGGTACTCGTCGACCTGCAGAAAACCTCGACGATTCTGGACGAGCAACAGGAAACGAAGTCGAGCTGGAGTCCTTGGCACGGTACGTCGCTGACGGGTTGGCCCGTGCGGACGTGGGTCAACGGCAAGACGGTCTTTCAAGACGGAAGGATCGACAATCGGATCCGCGGCTCGGAGGTACAGTTTGATCATGCCCGTGGCGGCTATTGGAAGACGCAATGACCAACCGTTTACCTGACGATTCAGACGACGTGATTCAAGCCGCCGGTGGCCTGGTGTGGCGCGAGTCGGCTCTGGGCCGGAAGTTGCTCGTCGTGCACCGGCCGCGGTATGACGACTGGTCCTTCCCGAAGGGGAAGATGGAGGCGGGTGAGACGTGGACGCAGACCGCACTCCGCGAAGTGGCAGAAGAAACGGGGCTTGCCGTCACCCTTTCGGACTTTGCCGGCAGCTTCAGCTACCTGGTGGGCAAACGCGTCAAAGTCGTCCTGTACTGGAACATGAAGGCCCATCACGAGACTCCATTCGTACCCAACGAAGAAGTTGATCGGGTGAAATGGTTGAACGTGGACGAGGCGCTGGCGTTGCTGGACTACGAATTCGAACGCACGCTGCTGCAAACGGTGATGGATCGCGCTAGGGAATCTTGATCCCTTGCTTGGTTGCCAGTTCCCGCAAAGCCCGCTCGAAGTACGGAAACGGGTAGCGGACCGTGGTCGCCTTTTTTCGCGCCCAGAGAAAGGCACGCTTCACCAGATCGAGCGGCAGGGTGTCGTCGCTCACCATCGTGACCACCATCTCAACAAACTCAAACTCCTGGGGACGTCGCGCCCGCAGTCCTTTTTCCAACTGCAGCTTCAAGTCGCCGACTTCGGCCGCCACGGTGGGGCGCAGGGCCGGAGCTTCCTGCTCAACTGCGTCCGAAGCCGCGCAGGTCGTCGCTGCCGACGAAAGCGACAGCAACGCCATCAGCAGTAATAAACCGATAGAACGGGTCCACATCAAGGTTCGAGCCATGAGCCGTGCCTCTCCGCGATGGCTGTGAGTTGCGAGTGCTTGGCGGAAGTGATTCCCGCGAGAGAAACGATTCCCGCGCGAAACGAAATCGACATGCGAGCGGAGCCTTTTAGTCGAATCTCGGCAGCGCAGCAAGATTAGTTCAATTCTGAAGAACCATTTACCACCATCGTTTTCGACGAGAATTCAGGAGGCTCTGCAGCATCCCAATCCAAGTACGGCCATTTCGCTTACGCTGTTACGTCAACAGGACGCCGCACGACTTGACGACCACCAGAACGAAGGCGACCTGCAATCGCAGTCGGCGTTCACTTACCAGACACCAGTTGCGCCTGGGCAGGCGAGCCAGGCGCCCGGTCGAGCGTTAACTGAAGCGGGGTCGTTCGGCGGCTACGGTCGATCGCGAAGGTCAAAGTGTGCTTGCCCGTCGTTAAGTCCAGCGCCATCACGGTCTCGACCGGAGTCGGTTTGCTATCCAACCAGAATTCCACGCCGGTTGTGGCATTGAACCGAATCAATACAGCGCCCGGCGTGGTCACCTCGATCTGGCAGCGGACGAAGCTGGTCGAGGGAGTCTCGCGATGGGGCTTCAGTTGAGGTAGCCCTTCGACAGGCAGTTGCCCACCCACGGTACTGTAAGCGGGTTGCCAGGTCAGCGCGGCGTCGTCCGTCGCCGCAATATCAAAGCTCGTCCGATTCAACCGATGATGCGCTTCCGGCGTATACGCCAGCGCTTCCCAGCGACGCGCCACCGGTGTGTTGCTCACTGCAAACTCCCCGACCTTTCCCAGCTCGGACAGGAATCGCACCAGATCCACCAATTCTGCGCGAGTTAATCCGTCCGCTGCGCCATCCGGCATCAAGGAACGGCTGTCGCGCTTCTCTTCGATGGAATCTGCCTGAATGTTGATCAGGCGATCTTCCGCGTCGCGCAGAACGAGTTCCGTGTCGTTGCTGCGCACCGGAATGCCGGTGACAACCTGACCCGCACTGGTCACGACAATCACCGAATGATAATTCTCTTTGACTTTCTTGGCCGGTTCGATCAACGCTTCGATCAAGTAATCGACCGGTGCGCTGGCGCCAACGCTGATCAGATCCGGACCAACCAGTCCGCCTGCGCCCCCAATGGCGTGACACTTGAGGCACTGGAGTTCGGCCCGACGAAACACGGCTTCGCCTCGATGCGGGTCACCTTGTGCGGACACGTCCGCGACCAGGGAGGTCAGCAGCTCGGGCGTCAGCTTCCAACCGGCGGTCCCCAGACCACCCGCTTTCTGAATGGCTGCAATCAACGTCGCATCCGGCTGTCCTGAACTGCGGACGATCCGGAGCGTCATTTTGGCGACGTCCAGCTCAAGTTTCTTGTCGGCAAGGGCAGCGGCCAGTTCTGCCGGCCCCTGCTTACGTTGCAGCAGTTGATTGACGACTTCCGCTGGATCGTCCCCGGCAGCCATCTTGGCCAACCGTGCCGCAGCCAACTGCGCCGCGCGGCGTGGCGCTAGCGCGGCCAACGCATTGATCGCTCGCTGCTGGACGGCTTGGGCATTGGCAGTCCGCGAAATGGTGACCAGCGACTGGATGCTGGCGTCGCTTCCCAACGAAGCGATGGCCTCCACGGCGGACAACCGGACAGGCGTGGCCTCGTGCTCGCCAACCGCCCAGTCATAGAACGTTTGTCGCAACGATTCGACTTTCCAGATTCCGGCGGCGCGGGTCGCCGCCGCTCGCAACTCGACATTTGGACCATGGAGCAGTGCCGTCAGTTTGTCCAGCTTGCCTGCCGGGCGAACTTTACGCTGCAGTGTCGTATTGGCCATCACGTCCAATAAGATGTTGCGTTGATCGGCGGGTAGCCCAGAGTCTGGATCGAGCACCATGTCGAGCAATTCGGCCATTTCGTCGGGACCACCCAACGTTGCCACCAACGACAGCACCTGGGCGCTCCGGTCCGCTGGAACCTTTTTGCCGCGCACGAGTTGCATCAGGGGGCGAGCAATCTCGGGCGAATCGACCGCCTGCAGAGCGAAGGTCAAGTGCTCGATGCGGCCGCCGAAGTCCAGCGTTCCGTCCTGAACGGCCGGAAGCCACTGATCTTTCAGGTCTCGCATGGTTTTCCAGAGTGCGAAGTCGAGGAAGCGGTCCAGGGGCCGGTCGAGCACCAGCAGCGCTGTTTGCGCCGCTTCAACGGCAGGCACCTCCGCCAGCGCTCGGACCGCTTCCAATCGAACGCGCGGATGATCGTCGGTGACGCCGCCACGAAACAGCTCGATGGCGTTGGTACTCAAGCGTGGTCGCCAGTCGGAGGCCACACGCATCGCCGCTGCGCGAACCCGATGGTCGGCAGACTGCAGGAGTTTGGAAAGCAGCCTTTCGTTAACGGTATCGAGTGTCTGATACAACCATAATGCTTCAAGGCGATGGTGCTCGACCTGCCCGTCATTGGGATCCAGATTCGCCAACCATGTCTCGAGCGGTTGGACAACGGCAGCCGCGCCGCGCTGCTTCAAGATCAGCTTTGCATGTAAGCGATTCCATTCCTCGGGCTGCTTCAAGACATCCAACAGGGCGGCCGTTTCGGCATCGACCAACGATACGCGTTCGACCGGTGGCCGGCCCTTGGCGGTAATTCGCCAAATGCGACCGTGGGTGTGATCTCTGCGTTCGTCACGAAAATCGACCTCGCCGTGCTGGATAATCGGGTTGTACCAATCGGCAACGTAGATGGCACCATCGGGCCCCATTTTGACATCGATCGGGCGAAAGGCGCCGTGCGACGTCTTGATCAACTCGGTCTCCTGGCGCGACGCATATCCGGCGCCATCTTCGCTGACGACGAAGCGGCAGACGCGATGCGCACGAAAGTCGTTGGTGATCATGTTGCCCTGCAAGTCGTCCGGAAGATGCCGCCCGGAAACAATCTCCAAACCACAATGCTTGGGGCTGCCGGGGTTCAATCCGGTCATCAGCCGTTTCGCGCCGGGCGCAGTTACGAACACGGACCCGGGAAATACGTAATTGATCCCCTCGCGATAGGCACCGTCGGTGGCGAATGACTGGCCCCAGGCGTCGAAGTGATGTCCCCAGGGATTAACGAACCCGGTACAGAGAATGTCTAGATCGATCGTCTCGGGGCGAAATCGCCAGATGCCGCCACCGTTCAGCCGGCGGACGCCGTGTGGTGTCTCAATATGGCTGTGGATGTAGATCGATTGATTCATATAAAGGCAGCCGTCGTGGCCCCACCGCAAGGTGTGCAACAGGTGGTGCGTGTCTTCGGTGCCGAAGCCCGAGAGGACGATGCGACGCTGGTCTGCCTGGCCGTCGCTATCGGTGTCTTTCAAGTGCAGCAATTCGGTGCTGTTGGCAACATATGCGCCGCCATCGCCGGGGATCACCCCTGTCGGAATCAGCAGTCCGTCGGCGAACACGGTTGTCGTTTCTGCGGTACCGTCATGATCCTTGTCCTCGACAACCAAAATCTTGTCGGTCGGTTGCTGACCAGGCTTGATGTGCGGATAGACTTCGCTGCTGGCGATCCACAAGCGGCCTGCAGCATCGAAATTCATCTGAATCGGCTTGGCAATCAGCGGGTCCGCCGCGTACAGGTTGACCTCGAATCCTTCGGCCACAATGAAGGACTTGCGTTCGAGTTCCGGATCGGGGTCCGGGATGTCTTTCAGGTCACGTTGCGCCTGGGCAATTGTGACACAGGCCAGCACCAGGAGCACAGCAAGGAGCGGCTGCAGCGAGTCACTGCACGTTGACGATAGGGCACGGGTTCTAATCATGGTCGATGGCCGATGGGATGCGGGTTGTTTCAAGATGACAGGCGAGCGGCACTTGGCAGGCCGCGCGGTGTTACAGCGGGATCGACGTTTGACCTGCGAATCAACGTCGGACACGTACCACTTCGAACTTCCGTGGTCGCGGGCGACGGAGGCCAGCGATCCGCTGCTCTTGTTTCTGAATGAGCGGATCGAACTGCGGGATCTCGGCGGCGTTGTTGCCCTGCTCGTGTTTGCGAAACAGGAACAGGTACGTTTCGTTCTGCGGACGGTAGCGATAGAAGTAGAGCTGATTCTTGGCGACCACGGCCTGGCGCAGTTGCTCTGCCTGTTTCTGGCCGCCCCGCTGAGTGAGCGGCAAGCCTTGCGACCAGGCAGCCTCCGAGTCCGTTCGTATCGTTTGGCCATCAATTTTCAAGGCGTAGTCACCTTTGGCCAGTCCGCCAATGGCCAGCTTGCCCTGGGGCAGCGTGGCGGGGCTACCGTAACCGTTCTGTTGCGATAGTTCCAACACATCGTCGAGCACTGTGAACTCGACACGCGTCGGTCGGTTCCCTGCGGCGCTGGCGGCTCGATCTCCAGCGTCGTCTGGCACCTGACCCGCCTCGCCGGTGGAGACAGCCAGAACCATACAGCCAACTGCGTCCATCGCGTTGTGTCTCAAGTCCAGTTCGACATGCCAGGCCGGCTGGGTCGCGCCCAAGGAGGTTGCCAGATGGGGCGCCACCGCACGATAACCGAGCGGGCTCAAGTGTACGCCGTTGTCGGTCAGCGATTGGTTGGAACCGAGATCGCCGCGGGCAGCCTGCAACGCTCTGGCAAGATCGACCACCGGCAATTGGCGTCGTTCAGATGCATCACGCAACGCGCCACGATAGAGTTCCAGGTCTTGATTGTAAGCTTCGGGCGAAGGCAGATCGCCGCCCAGATCTTCGTACGAATGGGGTAATAGCACGATGATCCGGGCCTGGGTGCTGGCCAACATATCGAGCAATCGTTGCAGCCCCGCTTGAAACGCAGCTAATCCGTCCGAGCCGCTGTGGGCTTCGTTGCCGCCGTAGTTCACAATCACGACGGTAGGCCGCGCAGCGCGAACGTCCTTCTCCAACCGCTTGAATCCATCCTCCACCGAGCCGAACACGGCTCGGGCCTCACCGAAGACATTATCACCGCTCCAGCCCAAGTTTCGCACGCTGATGTCCCGATCGGCATAGCCCGTCATGAGGGCGGCTTCCCCCAGTCCGTAGGCCTGCATACGCTCGAAGAATGTTCCGCCGAGCACCACAACACGGTCGCCGGACTGCAGTTCCAGATCGCCTGCGCGGGCAGGAAATGACATCAAGCCCGTGGTCAGCGCGAGTGATAGCACGGCGAGCCAGAGGGTGGTTTTCATAACAGGCAATTTCTGTGAAGATGAAAGCAATGGCGGGAGCATGATCCAGGCCCCAGACGAGGGCCGCAATTAGCGAAGATCATACTCGATGGTTGTAAGGAATTCCACGGACCGCACCCTGCGATCCCCAGCGGTTGCAAGGCACGGTCGGCCCACTTTACGGAGAAACGCTATGATTCGCTTGCTTACCTGTTTGGCGGTTGCCGCCACGTTGACTTTGGCCGCTGACACCGCTTCGGCAGGCCACGGTCGCCGAGTTGTTCGTGCGCATCACGGTGTCCACCATCACCACGGCTATCATGCCGTCTATCGGGCGCCGATCGTGCACCACGGTTATCGCCACCACGTCGTCCATCGGCCTCACATTTACCACGCACCGTACGGGTACCCGGTTTATGGCCAGGTCGCCTTCCCGTCGTACGGATACGCAGTCGGATATGCGCCGGCACGGGTTTACGTCGGTCGACCGGTGATCTCAGTGCGGATCGGTTACTAAATGGCCGAGCGCGCTTCCACAGCGCACACCCCGTCATCGGGACAGGCACCTTTTGCGCCGACAGGCGGTTTTTCCGCGGTTGAATCTAATGGACGGCGAAGAACGAGTTGGTCCCGGATGGTCGCCGAATTGCACTCGGTCATTTAGCGCTGCGCCAGGACGCGGTACCAGGACGCGGCGTCTTACGCCATGATTGCCTCGACGACTTCACCATGCACGTCGGTCAGACGGAAGTCGCGGCCCTGGTATCGAAATGTCTGGCGCAGGTGGTCGATGCCCAACAGTCGCAGCATCGTCGCATGCACATCGTGGACGCTGACAACGTCTTGCACGGCGTTGTAGCCCAATTCGTCGGTCGCGCCGTGGGTGATCCCACCTTTGATTCCGCCACCGGCCAGGAACATCGAAAAACCCTTGATATGATGATCACGGCCGCTCCCCTGTGCCATGGGAGTGCGCCCGAATTCGCCGCCGAACACGATCAGAGTCTCGTCCAACATGCCGCGATCCTTGAGATCCTTGATCAGCGCGGCGGCCGGCTGGTCGACTTCGCCGGCGCTTCCCTTGACCTTGTTCTTGATATCACCGTGGTGATCCCAGCCACGGTGATAGAGCTGGATGAAACGCACGCCACGTTCGGCCAGGCGGCGGGCTAACAGGCAATTCGCCGCGAATGTCCCGTCGCCTCCCCGGGTACCGTACATGTCAAAGATATGTTCCGGCTCGTCGGCCACATGCATCAACTCGGGGACGCTGGACTGCATGCGAAACGCCAGTTCATACTGCGCAATCCTGGTGGCAATTTCCGGATCATCTTCGGTTTGGTTGAGCAGGCCGTTGAGGGCGTTGACCTCCGAGACGACGTCCCGCTGTTGCCGCACATCGACTCCAGGCGGGCTGCCGACATACAAAACCGGGTCACCCGTGCCGTGAAATTCGACCCCTTGATACCGGCTTGGCAAGAACCCGCTATGCCACTGACGTGCGGCGATCGGCTGTGCTTGACCATGGCGGCCGATCGAGGTGAGGACCACGAATCCGGGCAAACTGTCGGTCTCCGCGCCCAGTCCATACGTCAACCACGAGCCCATGGCAGCCCGTCCCGAGATGGTCGTCCCGGTGTTCATGAACGTGTGTGCCGGATCGTGATTGATCGCCTCGGTTTTGAGTGACCGGATGATGCAGATTTCGTCGGACGTGGCACCGAGGTGTGGAAAGATCTCGCAAAGCTCCTGGCCGTTGTCGCCGAACTTCTTGAATCCATGTTGAGGCGCGAAGCATTTCAATTGCTTGCCCTGCAACTGGGCAATCGGCTGGCCCTTGGTGTACGATTCCGGCATCGGCTGATCGTGCATCGCCGCCAGCTTGGGTTTGTGGTCGAACGACTCGAGATGCGACATTCCGCCCGCCATGCACAACCAAATGACCCGTTTGGCTTTGGGCGCGAAATGGAGGGGATTGATCAGTCCGTCGGCGGCTGTCTGCGGCTCAGCGGCCGACAGGAATTTGGGGTCCATCAGCGAGACCAGCGCTGCCGTTCCGAGGCCGGTCAGCGACTTGCCCAGGAAGGCCCGACGCGTGTTTCGGATGCCAATCACGTCTTGCAGATGCATGCCAACGTCCTTCGGTGCTACGTGGATGGAAACTCGGATTGCGCGTTGATGCGGATTGCCGCTTCGTGTGGACATTGGTCTACGCAGGCTGGTTGCTGATTAGCAAGTGAGCTACACAGATCGCAAACCACAGCGCGCCGCTTGACCAACTCCACCTCCAATTCGAAGCGGTCGCCGGCGGTCGCGGTCGCAAGTTCTCCCGCTTGTGGCAACGCATCCAGCCGGGCTGTCACGATAGGCTGATTATACTTCGGCACGTAGTGGCCGCCACCATCCGCTGCGGCAGGAGGGTCAACCTGCACGGCCAACAGGTTCGACCCCAGCCGCAGATCGGACTGGGTCAAGCGAGCTTGGACCTCATCCGCCTTGGGCTTTTTCTTGGGGTTGGCCGGCGGTTCGGCCAGAATCGGCTGACCGTTCAGCCAGACATGTACGGTCAGTCCGCTCGATGCAATGTGCAGGTGGAAAGCCCTCTGCTTGAATTGGTCGCGAGAGACCTCGAACGGATATCGAAAGCAGATCGGGCCACTCAAGCTCGCCGATTCCGCTTGCCAAGCCCCATCTCTTGCACAGGAGGCAAGTTGCTCGACGAGGTCCAACGTCCACCGAAACGGGGCGATCCCAACCGACCAGTTGCGCGCACGATAGTGCCGGGCCTGCCAGTCTTTTCCCGCTGTCAACGAGGCCGGCGCGAACTGCCAACCCACCGTCTGTTCGGGGATGATCCCGATATCGTGCATTTGAATCGAATCGTAAGGACACTGGTCGGCACACAGTTTACAACCGATGCACCAATCGCGAATCTCGATCTGCCCGTTGTCGCCACGCTGAATCGAACCGACCGGGCAACCGATCATGCAGGCCGGATTCAGGCATTGGCGA
>JAUIHJ010000224.1 GCA_030432015.1 bacterium | reverse complement strand
TCCTCGTTTCTCCCAGAGCTTGGGATCTTCGCCGATGTCGGTAATATCCCAGTTACGGACTTCGGCGGAGATCTTGGTCGGAAACTTGCTGGCGTCGAAGATCGTGGTGAGTCCCACGCCAGACTTGCCCTCTTTCAAACCGTTCCAGACGGTTTCCACATCGAGGCCCATGGGGTTAATCGATCCGATTCCGGTAATGACGACGCGGCGTCTCATTGCGGAGCACCTCAGGGATATGCAGGGACGGCATTCGCGGTTCGGCGAACGTGGTAAGGGCGATGTCAGCGGGCCGCGCTTTGAGCCAAATCCTGTTGCTCGGCTTCCAGCAGGTGGTGGGGAATTTCGATCGGTTGTCCGTCCTGGGTCCGCCCCACCTTGAACAGGTCAAACAATCGTAGCATGCGCAGGAAATCCGCGGGATCGAAGAGATGCTCAGGAAATCGGTCATCCAAATGGGCGAACATCAACTGCACGTCGGCTTGCAGTTCGTCACCGGCGGTGACGGTGCATTGACAGAACGCCCCGTCAGGCTGGATATCTTCGAGTTCGACCGAATAGGTCAACGTGGTGCCGGCCAGGGGATGCTGGTGGAAGATTGCCTTGGCAACCTTGGCCAGCACGACCCTTTTCTCAAATCCACCATGTTCCCCAACCAGGAGGCCGCCGGTCTGGGCTAAGCCTTCGATGATCGTCGAGGCCGGAACGATGGGATAGGAGGGCTGGTAATCGTCGTTGTGATCCTCAGTGAGGCTCGTATTCTTGTACGACACAGCCCGACGGCCGCTCTCGAATTCCAGAAATCGATCAATCCAAAACCAACGCATAATCGCACAATGACCTTTGTCAGAAAATGAACTTGTCGCGACGACACTCAAGGGAGGCAGGTGCAAAGTGCAGGGCGCATTCCGTTATCGAGTACGGCCCTCGCCGATTCGACGGGGGCGTCGCTTCTATCCGCTCGCTCTTATCCGCGGATCGCGATTGATCCGCTGGACTTTGCTTCTGAGCGAGACACTAGTCGGCAACTTTCGTCTCGACGTACCGGCACAGGTCGCTGACCGTCAGGAGGTTGCCGAAGTCCTGGACCAGAGGATTGGTTTCGAACTTGGAAAGGTCCGCGAATGGCATCCGTTTCTTCAGCTCGGCGACGCCCGCTTCGGTAACCTTTCCTTCCTTGACATATTCCGCATTGGTCAGGATATCTTCCGGGAACAACTCGGAACGAGGGATTTCGATGCCAAACGCCTTTTCGAGGCGAAAGACGATATCCAGAAAGTCGATCGATTCAGCACCCAAGTCACCGACCATGGTGGCATCGGGTGTAACTTCGTCGTCGTCGACACCCAGCGCGTCCACGAGGGCGGCGGTGACCTTTTCGAGTACTTCTTCTTTACTTGGCATCTTGGCTGAGCTCCGATTGCGTTTGTCAATATTGTGGCTGAATCATTAAGGCTATTCGCGAGGACCGACGGCAACCTTGTGAGGCGGCAGCAATCCCTGGCAGGTCTTTCTCATTTGCTTACGGCTATATGCATCATAGGTTGCCATTTCTGGATATCGGTCCGCGAGGTTGAGTCGCTCCAGAATCAACCGACCGCCGACGGCGCTCGCCCCATCCACGCTACCGCTTACCTTGAGCGTGACGGTTGTGCCGTCGTCTTTGATTATGTTGGCACAGATCTTCAGTTCCTGACCAGGGGTGACGAAATCGGTGAACTTAATGTTCCGTGCTTCACGCAAGACCACCACGGCTCGCTCGTAGTGATCGCTTTCCAATAACAGCCAGCGACACGCCTGAAACATGGCCTCCAGCATCAACACACCCGGCATGACCGGAAAATTTGGAAAGTGGTCACTCAGGTACTGCTCGTCGGCGCGCAGCAGCTTAACGGCGGTGATCTGTGACCCGGGCTCGATCTCCTCGATCCGGTCGAGCAGCTGAAATCGCATAAGACATTACTCACGAGCGTTCTTGTGCACTAAACCCCGTATTATACCGGTGGCCTGGCGATGCCTCAAGCTGGGTCCGGGAAGTTGTGCGGTTTGCCCCGGTAGTCCCCATTTGTCTCGCCGACGACGGTTTGTCTCAATTACGAAGGGCTGGTACATTTCCCCACATGCGGAAAGGAATTGCGGTTGCACCTGGTGTCGCGGTTGGGACCGCCTATTGTATTCACGAAATTTTCGTGAATCCGAACACCAAACGCCTGGAAGAAAACGAGATTACCGCTGAGTTGGCCGCGTACGAAACGGCCCGCGACAAGACGGCAGCGGACCTGCGCGCATTGCAGGCGAAGGTGGCAAGCCAGCTGGGGCAAGAGGAAGCTGCCATCTTCGCGGTTCACGAATCGATTCTGCGGGACCCGAATTTCACCGATAAGGTCCGCGATTGGATCGTCAACGATCGGCTGACCACCGATGCCGCTCTGCATCGCTTGATTGACCATTATGCCGCCCTGTTCAGTAAGACGAACGATTCGTACCTGAAAGAGCGGCTAAACGACGTTCGGGACGTCATTATTCGGGTCAGCTCCCACCTCAGCGACGTGCTCCGTCCGGAATCCAACGTGCTGAAGGGCCCCTTGATTGTGGTGGCCGACGAACTACTTCCCTCGCAGGTGGTCGCACTGGGGGATATCGATGTCCACGGCATTGTGACGCAGGCCGGCAGCAAGACCAGCCATGCGGCGATTCTGGCACGAAGTCGTGGCATTCCGGCAGTTTCCGGTGTCCGTGGAATACTGCGGCAGGTCACAACCGGCGACACGATTGTGGTTGACGGTCGGGACGGTCACGTCCATCAGAACCCGGACCCAGAAGCCCTGGCCGCCTATCGCAAGCTGGAACGGGAGTTCTTTGACCTCAAAGATCAGCTGGCGGAGAATCGTGAACAGCCGGCCGTGACGGCCGACCACGTGCCGATCGACCTGCTCGCGAATATCAACACCGTTGGGGACGCGGTTGCCGCCGGTGCGATGGGGGCCAGCGGCGTGGGCCTGTTCCGAACGGAATACATCTACCTGACGCACCCCAACGTGCCCGACGAGAGCGAACAGCTCAGCATCTACCGGCAGGCCATCGATGCCGCACCGGGACACGCAGTGACCATTCGCACGCTCGATATCGGCGGCGACAAGACGGTGCCGTTCCTGGGCCATCAACACCAGGAAGCCAACCCGTTTCTGGGCTGGCGCAGCATCCGGCTCTCGTTTGAGCATCCTGAGTTCTTCACCAAGCAGATGCGGGCGATCATGCGTGCCGCGCGGCATGCGCGCCGCCGCGGTGGCGAAGTGAAGATGATGTTTCCCATGGTGACCACCGTGGACGAAATTCATCGCCTTCGGCGAATGGTGCGACGGGCCAGTCGGCAGCTGGATTCGGAACGACGAGAGTACCTCCTGCCACCGATCGGGATGATGCTGGAAGTACCGGCGGCTGCTGTCACCATCGAGTCGATGCTGCCGCTGGTCGACTTTGTCTCCATTGGGTCGAACGACCTCGTGCAATATCTAATGGCGGCCGATCGCGACAACCCCAAGGTCAGCCACCTTTGCGACCCGCTTGCGCCGGCGGTGCTGCGGGTGCTTTCATCCGTCATCACCTCCTGCGGAAAATACCGCAAGCCGGTCACGCTCTGCGGTGAAATGGCAGGCCAGCCCCGCAGCTTTGTACTGCTGGTCGGCATGGGGCTCCGCAGCTTCAGCATGAGCCCGGCCTGGATTCCGTCGATCAAGGAATTGGCGAGCCAACTTTCCATTTCGACGGCTGAGGCAGTCCTGAAAAGGGCCCTGCGCTGCAAGACGACAGCCCAGGTCCGCAAGGTGATGAGCGAGGAAATCGTGAAGATCTCACCGAACCTCGGCATCATCCTCGATACTGCGTGAGCACCAGATCGACGCCTGCGGTTCAAAATGACAAACTGGATCACCACGGCGCGCCGATAGGCAGCAATCTCTGCAGCATACCAGCGACGCCGGAGGTACCCAGCGAGGCCGCCAATCGCCGCTGGCGGCTGGAATCACGACTTCCAGGCCGACCGGCGGATGCCTCATGGCGGCGTCGTTTCACTACGCTTTGGAAGAGTCGATCGCTTCTTGCAGGCGGGCCTTGGGCTGAGCGCCACTGAACCGCTCGACCACCTCGCCACCCTTGAAAAGCAGCAGGGTCGGGATCACATCAACGCCGTATTTTTGCGAAACACCGGGCGAATCGTCGATGTTCACCTTGGCGATGACGGCCGATCCGGCATTTTCGTCCGCCAGCTCGTCGATCATCGGAGCGATCGCCCGGCAGGGACCGCACCAGGGCGCCCAGAAATCGACCAAGACCGGCTGGTCCGACTGAAGGACTTGACCTTCGAAATTTTCTTCGGTTAACTCGGAAACGTTTGCACCAGCCATTCTTCGGGCTCCTCCGTTGATGAACGATCATATGCCAATTTTGAGGCGTCAGAATTGTATCGGCCGAAGCTGCGAGGTGTCAATGAACCCATCACTCCGGTGGGCGTAAGGTGAGATAGCCAATCGAGTTAATCGATGTGTGCTGCTTGCTTGTCACCTGGCGCGGTCAACAACGGACCGCCCCGAACCGGGTGGCCCCGGCTCGATCGCCCCACTCGATCGCCCCACTCGATTGCCCCAGTGCATTACGCGGCGCCTGGGCCCGCACCGGCCAGACATTGCCGAACCTGTGCAATCAGTTCGGCCGCCCCCCCCGCCAGAGAAATCTCGCTGCTCGTGCCTGTCCGCAAGTCCTTGACCTGGCAGGTGTTGGTCGCAAACTCGTTTTCTCCTGCGATCAAGGCGAGCGTAAAGCCGCGGCTGTTCGCATACTTGAGTTGCTGTCCCACCTTTTTAGGGTCTGGATAGACTTCGACGCCGATCCCCGCTGCGCGAACAATGCCGGCCAACTTCAGGTAGTCGTGCAGCCGGTGCTTGTCAAAGAAAACGACGAGCACCGGCGCCGGCGTCCGCACGGCTTCGATCATGCCCAGTTCTTCCATGGCGGCTAGCAGTCGATCCAACCCCAGCGACGCTCCGATGCCTGGCAATTCCTGCTTCGTGAACAGACCAGCGAGGTTATCGTACCGCCCGCCCGAGCAAACGCTGCCGATCGTGGGCAGTTCATCCAGGAAGGTCTCGAAGATCACGCCGGTGTAGTAGTCCAGGCCGCGGGCAATCGAGACATCCAAACGAATCCGTTCCGCGGCCACACCACCGGCGGCGATACCGGCCAACGTATCTCGAAGTCGCGCGACCCCTTCCACACCGGTCTCACTGCCGCCGACCAGGGGCTCCAATTGCGTCAGAATCTCGGCGTTCGTCCCCGACAATTCGGCGAATTGCAGCACCTGCTCGGCCTGTTCCGGGGACGCACCCGCGGTGGCCACCATTTCCGCGATCACCTTGTCGCGGCCGATCTTGGCCAGCTTATCCAGCGCCCGCAGAACTTCCACGGATTTTGACTGTAACGCCAATGTTTCCAGCAGGCCGTTGAGCACCGCGCGGTTGTTGACCCGGATGGTAAAGTTCGAAAACCCGACCGCCTGCATCAGGTCATGGATAACCAGCCCGGTCTCGATATCCGCAGCGACCGACTTGGTCCCGATGGTGTCAAAGTCGCACTGCATGAACTCGCGATAGCGTCCCCGCTGCGTGTTCTCTCCCCGCCATACGGTGGCAATGTGATAGCGTTTGAAGGGCGTCCCCAATTTGGGGACATGCTGGGCGGCGAATCTGGCCAGCGGAACGGTCAGGTCGAAGCGGAGGCCGACGTCGCGCTGGCCATGATCCTGAAAATGGTAGAGCTGGCGGTCCGTTTCTTCACTCCCTTTGCCGGTCAGCACTTCCAGATATTCGAGTGCCGGCGTGTCGATGGGAGCGAAGCCGTAAGACCGATAGACCTGTTGCGCCGTGGCAATCAGCCGCTCGCGCGGGATCATCGCTTCGGGCAGGTAGTCTCGAAAACCCTTGAGTGTGCGTGGTGTGATCATGCGACGTCGTTTCAGGCTAGCACGGGCAGCGGGGGGATGCGGGGCGGTTGCTTGCTGCGAATCGACTTGCCACGCCGCTTGGGAAGCACCGCTTCGGCATACTCTTCGACCTGCTCGGGTGTCTCGAAGTAGCGATCGTAGACCCAATCGTCCTCGTACTCGCAATTATCCGTCGTGTACTCGCGGCAGATCTGGGGCCGCGTCTCATAGATTCCACACAGGTGATTGTCCTGCAAATGTCGACATTTTGTGTGGACCAGGATGTACCAACTATCGTCCTCGGTGAAAACGGAGGCACTCTCATGAAGCAAGTACCAGCGAATGAAGTCAAAATCGCGTGCCTTCGTGGGCGTATCGATCGGCAGGGCGAAATACCGGCAGCATTTGGCCGTGCAGTGGTCGCACAACACCTCTCCAGGTTCAAGATCGTTCCTGGACTTCTTGGGGGTGGCAATTGACATTCCAGCGGTTCTCCGGGCAAGACTCGATCGGCGACAGGGCTCGTTCGCTCGAAGCGGGCATCCTGGACGGACTCAACCGGTCCGTACCAGGTTGGACACAAGTTATCAAACCACCTCACAAATGAACAGCAGTCTGTCAGGTCGCCGGGGGTGATCACGGCCGCTTCAATCGGCCCTAGATTTCGCCAGCACGTAATTCGCTCAATGCCGACGCCCCCGCCAGGCCGATACCATCTCTTGTGTGCGCTAGCTTTGATGCGGCGCTGAGGTGGTGGCGTTGCGCATGGCCATCCTTCCCGGGCTGGCAAATTCACTGCCGACTGGCACGTTCCCGGGCTGGCTTTATACTTCGCTTGCTGCCTCCGTTTTTCCTGGCTGACACGATACTCCTCGGTTGACACCATGCAAATCATTATCACCGCTGTTGGGCCGGACAACGTTCGGCTGGTTGATCCGATCATCCATTATGTGACCGGCGAAGGTGCAAATATTGCCGAAGTCCAGATGTATGATCATGACGACGAGAATCTTTTCGCCATGCTGCTGCGAATCGAATTCCCCACCGCACAACTCGACCGGCTCCGCGCCGCGATGACGGAAATTGGTGCGCTCAAGAACTTGTCGATTCGTGTCTGGTCACCCGACGAGCGTGCCGGGCGGCCCCGTTTGGCGATTTGCGTAACGTATCGGCAGGAGCCGCCGCTGGCCCTGCTGCGCGCCATCCGCGACGGGCAGATCAAGGCCGAGCCCGCCGTCATGGTCGGCAATCGCGGCGCATGCCGAGGGCTCGCCGAGCAGTTTGGCATCGACTGGCACATGATTGGTGACGAGCGTGGTGCGGTTGATGACGAAGAGTTGGTCGGCGTCTTCGACCAATACGACGTGGACTATGTCATCCTGGCCCGCTACATGCGTGTGCTTTCCGCGGGAGCCTGCTGGAAGTATGCCGGCGGGCGGATCATCAACCTCCATCATGGACTGCTCCCCAGCTTTCCGGGCCTGCGACCCTATCATGATGCATTCGCCAGCCGAATGCTGACCTATGGTGCGACCTGCCATTTCATTGTCCCTGAACTCGACGCGGGGAATCAGATCATTCACCAATCGACGTTTACCGTGCCACCCGGACCGCAGCTTGAAGAGGTGATGCGGCTGGGGCAGCAAGACAACGAACCGCGTTGCCTGGTGGAAGGGGTGCGCCGCGTTGTCGATCGCGAAGTCCAGCTACGATTCCATCGCGTCGCAGCGCGAAAGGAATGAGGCGACTTCGGATGATTTCTCGTCGCCTTCATTCCGGCTCATTCGCATGCCGCCACCGCGCCTCGTCACCCGTCTCTTCTTCGACTACCGACCGCACCTGTGGTTGGCGGTGGCCCTCGTTTCGGTCGTCGCTGCGGCGGGGATCGCTCAGCTAAACTTTGAAGACGATCCCCAGAACCTGTACCGGCAGCACAACGAGGATTTTGCCGAACTGGAACGCCTGGAGGCGGAGTTTGGTTCGTTCGACGACGAACTGCTGGTGCTGGTCGCTGGCGAGCGCCTCTTTTCGCACGAAGGCCTCAGCAGTTTCCGCGCGTTGATCGATCGACTCCGCCAAATCGACGGAGTCACCGCAGTCTTTAGCATGGCGGACACACGGCGCGCCGGCAGTCGCGCGATCCCGCTGATCCCATATAGTCGATTGCCTCCCAGCCGCTACGAAAAGATCAAGCAAGATGCCCGCGATCATCCATTGGTTGGCGGCCACTTCCTGTCGATGCACAACGACACCGCACTGGTGCTGGTGCAGCTCGATGGTCACTGGCCGACAATTCAAGCGATGGCGCCGGTGGTTGCAGAAATACGCGAGGTGGCTGACCGGTTTAATACGGAATCCCCGCTGCGCGCGTCGATCAGTGGCATGCCCATCGTGCGTCTCGATAGCCTGGTGTCGGTGCAGCGCGAGCAGTTGAAGTTCAGCCTGTTGGCGCTGCTGCTCTCCAGTATTATTTCCTGGCTGGTGTTTCGCCAAGTTGCTGCCGTGGTGCTGGCCACCGCGGCTCCGGCGGCCGGCACGTTCTGGGCACTCGGCTTGATGGGATGGCTGGGCGTCGAAATCAACGGGTTCAACATGTTGCTGCCGACCTTGGTCTTGGTGGTCGGATTCACCGACGCACTGCACCTGGTGGTCGACATCCGCGCCAGTCTGGCGGGCGGCCGTTCGCGTCCGCAGGCCGCGACTGCCGCGGCGATCCGTCTGGGGCCGGCCTGCTTTCTCACATCGCTGACTACAGCCATTGGATTTGGGTCGCTGGGCCTCAGCAGCACGGTCAGCATTCGCGAGTTCGGTTGGGTGTGCGCCTGCGGCACGGCACTTAGCTTTGTCGCGGTAATTGTGTTGATCCCGCTGCTGGCGAGTTCG
Organism: bacterium; assembly: GCA_030432015.1. GTDB lineage: Bacteria > Planctomycetota > Planctomycetia > Pirellulales > Pirellulaceae > ARS98. The sequence continues at coordinate 2,107 of JAUIHJ010000224.1, read as the reverse complement.
CCGTGGGGACGATTCCTGGTCGCGGCGCGCCCCGCAGCAGTGCCGGGACGGCATGTACAACGCACCGGCTCGACGGTCAGCCGTACGCCGTCGATTCGCCGGCTCGCCCGATTACTGCGTTTTCCGCGGTTGCGAATTGTCGCGACCGGCCTGGTCATCGCGGCCTGTGCGCCGCTTCCTGGTCGGCTGACCCCCGATGTTCGCTCGACCGAAGCGATTCCCGATGCAAGCGAGACGATTCAAACGCTTCAGCAATGCGACCGCGCCATCGGAGGTTCGCTGCCCGTGTTTGTCGTGGTCCAATGGCCCGAAGGCACCGACTTTCTGACCGCTGACGGGTTGGCCGCTCTCGACGAGCTGCACAAGATTTTGGAGGACAATCAGCAGATCAGCCGCCCTCTTTCCATCCTCAGCGTCCTGCAGTTGATGCCAGGCCAACATGCCGTCGCCGAAGTCGAACGTTTTCTCGCCCGCTTTCCTGCCGAAGTTCGCGCGCGGCTGGTGCAACGCGAACTGCGAAAGCTGCTGATTTCCGCGCGCGTGCCCGACGTGGGGGCGGCGGCACTCCAACCCACCTGGCAACGACTGGAGGCGGACCTGGCGAAGTTCGAGGTACGCCATCCCGGCTATCGCGTCACGTTAACCGGCCGCACCGTCGTGGCGGGCCGCAACCTGCGGCAAATCATCCTCGACCTGGCCCGCAGCCTGGCCCTGGCGGCGATCGTCATTGTGGTGGTCCTGACGCTGGTGTTTCGGTCACTGATGATTGGCCTGTTGAGCATCATTCCAAATATGTTGCCGCTGTTGGCCAACACCGCGCTGCTGCAAGTCTGCGGCTATTCGCTGCAATTGACAAGCGTGGTCACATTCAGCCTGTGCCTGGGGATCGCCGTCGATGATACGATCCATTTCCTGATGCGCTTTCGCCGCGAGCGGCAAGGGGGATGGCCGGTCGGGCAGGCGATCTTACGAACCTACGCCTCGGTCGGCTTCGTGCTGATCGCCACGTCGGCAATCTTGACCAGCGGCTTCGCGGTGATCGCGCTGAGTTCCGTGCCGGCCCTGCGTCTGTTTGCGGGACTGACGTGCACGGCAATGGGCGCGGCACTGGTCGCGGACCTGCTGATCCTGCCAGCCCTGTTACAATGCTGCGCGTCACGGGATGAAGTTCGCTAGGCGAGCTCAACGACCTGCGTGGCGACGATGCAACCGCAGATAGATCGGAGCCTGCGGATAGAGCGTGCCCATGCCCACTGGGACGACGGGTTCGCTGCCGACGCGTTCGAAACGGAACTGGCGGCACAGCAGCGCCAATACCAACGTCGCTTCGGTCATGGCGAAGTGTTCGCCGAGACAGACGCGCTGCCCGGCACCGAAGGGGACGTACGCCAACGGATGATGTGTCGGCGGTTCGCCGGTCATGAACCGCTGCGGGCGGAACGCGTCGGGGTCGTCCCAGTATTCGGGGTGGCGGTGCGTGATATAGGGGCAATTCAAGACAATCGTACCGCGAGGCACCGCGAATCCGGCGATCAGATCGTCTTCCACGGCCTCACGCGCGACGATCCAAGCGGGAGGATAAAGCCGGATCGTCTCCTGGAAGACGGCACGCGTCATCGGCAGACGCGCTAGTTGGTCGACCGTCGGCGGACCCGCGCCAAGGACCGCATTGCCCTCCGCCACGACCTGGTCCATGACGGCTGGGTGCTCGGCCAAGAGATACAGGGCCCACGTCAACGCCAGGGACGTCGTTTCATATCCGGCGAAAAAGATGTTGAGCACTTCGGCTTGAACCTGGCTGGCGGGCAACTTGGCACCGGCCCCGTCGGTCGCCAGCAAGGCCTGTAACAACGGGCTGCCGGAGGCGGTGTCGCGCTGCTGGCGGACAATGGCCGCGGCGACGATGTCCTTGATCGTTCGAATCGCGGCGCGGAACCGGTGGTGGCTGGGCAGCGGCACCCAGAGCGGCAGATTCACCAGCGAAAATGTGCGGTGCGCGATGAAGTCCAGCGATGCCTTCATCGCATCGCCGATGGGTTGTGAATGTTGCGAAAGGTCCGCTCCCAGCAGGCACTGGGTGAAGATCTGCATGGTCAGTGGCAGGAAT
>JAUIHJ010000223.1 GCA_030432015.1 bacterium | reverse complement strand
CAGCGGTACCTACGGCGGCAACCCCTTGAAGAAAACGGCGGCGATTTGTGGGACGAGAAATTGACATCGGGCGAAATCCTCTGGAAGAATGAAGCAAACTCTGCCTGGCGCATGAGGGACGATCATCCTATCTTAGTTAATTCCCTGAGCCTTGGGAAACGCCCGCAACATTCGGCCGCGATGTCGTTCGACGCGGCGGCCAGCGCCACGCTGTACAACCTCAGCGTCAAGCGATCATTCTTGCAGGGCCCGACATCGTCGACCTGCCATCGTCGACCTGCCATCGTCGAGGACGACCCACTAACGGGTTATTCGTTGTCCACACGATGCGCCCGGCTCACGCGTCCAAACGCGAAGTACAACGACGGGATCAGGAATAGATTCATCACGGTCGACGAGAGGAGGCCGCCCACAATGACGAGTGCCATCGGATACTCAATTTCGTGGCCAGGCTTGTTTCCAGCGATCACCAGTGGCAGCAGCGCGAGCGCCGCGGTCAGCGCGGTCATCAGAATGGGGGACAGACGCTCCTCGGCGCCACGAATGGCAAGGGGCCACCCAAATTCCATGCCTTCCTCGAATTCAAGGTGTCGATAATGGCTGACCATCATGATTCCGTTGCGGACCGCGATGCCGATCACGGTCACGAAGCCGACCAGCGATCCCAGCGAAAGACTGCCGCCGCCGATCCAGACACCGACCACACCGCCAATCAAGGCGAACACGAAGCTGAGCATCACCAGAGTCACGTGCCGCCACGCGCGGAATTCGGAGTAGAGCAAGACAATAATGCCGGCCAGCGCGAAGCCGCCCATCAAGAACATTTGTCGACGTGAAGCCTGACCGGCCGCGTATTCGCCGAGAAACTCGGGATGATAGCCGCGATCGAACGGGATCCCGCGGACCTGGCTCTCGATGTCGCGGGCGACGCTCCCCAGGTCGCGGTCACGCACATTGCAGGTCACGTCGATCCGCCTCGACGCGCTTTCGCGTTTGATCGTATTCGGTGCGGCGACAATCGCCACTTCGGCCACATCACCCAACGGGACGTGGCCGCCCGCGGGCGTTTCAATCAGGCAATTGCGCACCGCCGCGAGGTCGCTGCGAACCGCCGGAACGCCCCAGACGGTGACCTCATAAACTTTTTGTCGCCGGTACACTTCGCCGACCTTGCGCCCCTTGATCAAGGTCGTCGCTGCCCGCCGCACATCGCCGGGTGTCAGCCCGAACTGTTCGGCAGCCGCAGGTTTCAGTCGCACGTCGATCTGCGGCACCAGGACTTGCTGTTCGATTTTCAGATCGCTCACACCCTCCACCACGGCGACGGCGTCCCGGACGCGACTCGCATGCTGACGCAATTTCGCAATGTCGTCTCCATAGATACGCACGACGATGCTGGCGCTGGCGCCGGACAGAACTTCCTTGACCCGCTCGCGTAAGTAGGTCAGCAGATCGCGGTAGAGCCCGGGATAACCGTCGACAATGCGCTGGACCTCGGCGACTTTGCGAGGGTAGTCCACATCCCGGTCGAGGCTGATCCACAGCTCGGTAAAATTCGGACCCACAACTTCATCCGCCACTTCTGCGCGGCCGATATGCGACCCAAAGTTGCGGACGCCCGGCACGGCTCTCAGTTCCTTGCTGGCGCGGACCGTGATACGGTCCATCGCTTCAATTGATGTGCCCGGCTTTTCAACCCAGTGCATGAGAAAGTCGTATTCCTGGAAGTCGGGCAGGAATTCCTCACCCAGGAAAGGAACCGTTGACAGTGTGCCCACCAATAGGCCGACCAGGGCAACCACCGCGAGCGCGGGACGCCGAATCAAAGGCGGCAACACGGCTCGGTAGGGAATCTTCAGCAGCGTGATCAGTGGCGACTGGCGGTGCCGATCCGCCCGGCCCGGCAGCAAAAGCAACGACATTGCCGGCGTGATCGTCATCGCGACAATCAGTGAAGCAAAGATCGCCAGGACGTAGGACAAGGCCAGAGGACGAAAAAACGAACCGGCCAGCCCTTCCAGGAAAAACACTGGCATGATGACCAGCATCACAGTAAAGCTGCCATAAACGACCGCGCTGCGCACTTCAATCGACGCATCAAGCACGACGCGAAATGCTGACCGAGGATTTCCAGCCTCGCGATTGAGGCGGAGACGACGCACGATGTTTTCGACATCAATGATCGCGTCGTCGACGACCTCTCCCAAGGCGATGATCAGACCGGCCAGCACCATCGTGTTGATGGTGATTCCAGCTTGTCGCAAGATCAGTGCCGCGGCCACCAGCGAAAGGGGAATGGCCGTTGTGCTGATCAGTGCCGTCCGCCAATCCCACAGGAAGGCGACGAGGATCACGATCACCAGCACGCAGCCAATCGCCATGGCCCAGCCGAGATTCTCCAGGGACATCTCGATAAAGGTTGCGGGGCGGAAGATGGTTGGGTCGATCTGGACGCCTTGCAGACCCGGCTGCATTTCCTGCAACGCCGCCTCGACGGCGCGGGTGACGTCCAACGTGTTGCCGTTGGGCTGTTTCTCGACAATCAGCAGCAGCCCCAGCACGTCATTGATAATCGCGTCGCCAATGGGTGGTGGATAACCTTCTTTGACTTCGGCGATGTCACCGAGCCGGAGCGCCGCGCCGTCGCGAAACGCGACCACCGAACGTGCCAAATCTTCGGCCGAGACGATCGTCGAGACGTGACGCACCGCCAGTCGCTGATTGGGCGTGTCGACGAATCCGCCACCGGAAACCAGGGCGGCATCACCAGCGGCCCGCTCGATGTCCCCCATGGTGAGCTGATGCGCGCGGAGCCGCTCGGGATCGATCAGGACCTGATACTGCCGATCGCGCTGCCCCCAGATCGCAACATTGGCGACCCCCGGCACGGCCATCAAGCGGGGCCGGATCGTCCACCGCGCCAATTCGGACATCTCCGTTTGCGTCATCACGTCGTTGCCATCGTCGTCCTTGTCGGACCAGATACCGATCTTGAGCACGCGGCTGGTCGACGACAGGGGCGAGAGAATGACCGGGGGCTGGGCCACGGTGGGTAGACGTGCCGCTTCGATGGCAAGCCGCTCGCTGACCAACTGGCGGGCGTCCGTCAGGTTCGTGCCTTCCTGAAAAATCAGCACGATCGAGGAAAGGCCCAGCACCGATTTCGAGCGAATGGTCTTGAGGTCGGGCGTCCCGTTAAGTGCATTTTCCAGCGGCACCGTGACAAGGCTTTCAACTTCTTCGGTCGACAGGCCGGGCGCTTCGGTCTGGATCTCGACGAGCGGCGGCGCGAATTCAGGAAACACGTCCAACGGCGCGTTGCTCAGATTGCGGTAGCCGACCACCAGCATCGCCGCGGCAAGGGCGAGCACCAGGAATGGCTGGCGTAACGATGTTTGTACGAAGGCTCGCAGCATTAGTGGCCAACTCCAAACTCGGTGCCGAACAGTTCCGCGGCACCGTCAGTGACGATTCGGCTCCCTGGTGCAGGCCCGGACGCGAGGATTGCGCTGTCGCCATCGACGTACTCGACCGCAACTCGTTGCCGCGCATACACGTGCTCGGCGGTCTGCTGATAGACCCACGCGCCTCCGTGGATGTCGTACAGGACGGCCTTGAATGGAATGACCAGGCTCTCCGCGCGGCTGTGCAGCGGAATCGTGACGGCCAGTTTTTGGCCGGGATAAAGCGTCTCGTCCAGATTGTCGAGTTCGTAGTAGACATCGACGGTCGTCGCCAGCGGATTGGCAGTCGGCGGCGCCGTGACATACTTGGCAGCGCGCGCAACGTGGCTGGTCGCCTGTCCAAATTCGGCAACCATGGCGGCCTGCTTCGTATCGACATCGCGCCATTGACCGGCGTAAACGGGCACCCGAACCCAAATTCGATCCAACGCGACGACGCTGAATAGCGGCTCGCCTACGCCAACCGTCTCCCCCACGGTGGTGTCCAATGTTTGCAGCACACCAGCAACGGGCGCCGCGATGTTGCGGCTCGTAAGTTCCCCCGCGTGTTCGTCAAGTTCAATGCTGGCAAGGTATGCGTTTCTGGCTTGGGCCGTCTTCAGTGCTTCGTTCGCCAGTTTCAGATTGGCGGCGGCTTCGTCGACGTTGCGTTGGCTTCCCGCCTCGCTCTTGAGCAACTGGAGCGCGCGGGCGTGTGCGATCGCAGCCACCTCGACGGTGACTTTCGCCGATTCGATTTGTCGCTCGGCTTCAATCTGGGCTGTGACGACACCCGCCTTGGTCTGAGCCACCTGCACGCGTTCGGACGGCGTCAAGACGTCCCGCTCGGCGGTCAGCAGTGGCGTGAACGAAAATACGACCTGGCCCGCTGCAACGTGACTTCCCGGTTCGGGGACGGTCCCACCAGGAGGCAGGGACAGGGTACCGGCGAGCGGGGCGGAGACGGTAATTGTCTGCCCGGCTGGGAGCATGGCTTCGCCACCGACCGTCCGCTTGCGCTGGACCGGGGTCAAGGCAACCTGGGCGAGAAGAATTCCCAGACGTTGTTCGGCTTGCGCGGTCAAGGTAATCGTATTAAGCGAGCTTTCTTCCACGTGGTGGTCAACCTGGGCCGGCTCGACCTTGGAAACCGCCGGTTTGTCAGCCGGCTGGCATCCGCTGAGGATTGCCACCGCCAGGGCGATCGCAACCAGATCACACCGGGGGCGGTCGGCGACACGCCCACGACAGCAACGGCGATTTCGAATTCGCTCATTCATGGCATCTCTTCCCTCACGTCGACAGGTGCTGGCAGGGGTTCGTGACTTGTCGAGAAGCCGGCCAGACGGTGCCCAACGCTCCTTTCAAGTTCCGCGATCGCGCGACGTTGCTGCGCAGCGGCCTCACGTTCGCGAAGTTGTGCTGACAAAAACTGCCGGTTGGTCTCTAACACCAGCAGCAGCGAGACGCCGCTTTCTTGCAACGCTTCGTGCAGTTTCTCGACGGCATCTCGCGCTTCCGGCAGGACCTGTTGCTGCCAAATGTCAAGGTCGGTGTTGGCTTGCATGAGTTGCAGGTGCGCCTGATGGACTTCCCATGCCGCCAGGTCTCGCCGATTGACGTACTGGCGTCGCAGTCGTTCCGCATTCGCCTCGGCCAGACGAATCGCGCCTTGGTTCTGATGAAACAGAGGAATGTTGAAGCGCAACCCGGGCCCGGCCTCGAATCCCTTCAACCCCTGCGAGTTAATATCCGGCAAGATGCCAATGAGCTGCCAGATATCGCGTCGTGCAAGGTCAGCGCGATCGCTGGCCGCCTGAACCGCGAACTCAACCGCACGCAGATCGGGCCGTGATACCACCGCGTCGTCAATCAACTGTCCGACAGCAACATCGATCTGGGGCGTGTCGGTCACGGGTGCCGGATGAAGCGTAACGTCGGAGAACTGCAGCCCCAGCACATACCGTAAACGTTGGCGGGCTAAATCCTGTTGCCGCGCCGCACGTGCTGCTTCGGCAATGCCGACCAGCGCATCGAGGCGGACCGCAGAGACGTCGGCCTCGGCGACGTCCCCGGCGGCGAGTCGGGCTTCGGCAATCCGCGCCGTCTCGCTCCGCAGGGCTGCCCCCTGCTCGGCAAGCTGCAAATTCTGCACCGCCAGTTGCCAGTCGATGTAGGCGAACCGCACATCCCGGACGACGTTCAGCCCATCTTGAACGAGGCGCTGGGCGACCCGGTGTGACTCCAGTTCCGCAGCTGAGACACGAATTTCCCGCAGCCATAACACATCCAAGGGGACCATCAATGCGAATTCCCACTGTTTCACACCGATGGGGAGCATCGTAATGACGTGCGGATTCTGGAGCTGAGCGGCCTGGATGATGTCGGCTTCGGCAATCTCGAGATCCGCCAGCAGTTCCTGGTAAGCCGGGTTGTTCCAAAGTCCGATGGTGATGGCTTCGTCCTCGGAGAGGCCATCGCTCCAGTCCACGGATTGGTCGATGATGAGCGCGCAGGCCGATTTCGCAGGGCCGAGATCGTACCCGGTCCGCTCGTAGACCTCGCCACTGACATGGCTGCGTCCATGCTGCATAGGCACCACGCAACCTGTCGTCGCCGCGAGGCAGGCGAAGACCAGACATGCAAGCGACAGCCAGCGGAGTGACTTCGGCGTTATGAATTCACGTTGAACCGTCAAGGTAATTCCACTGGTAACAAACATCCGACCAATGCCGGTTGATAGGGACTCTCTGCTGAATTCGGGTGTGCCGGTTATTCCCCTGCAGGATCAATCGAATTTTCCGGTTATACCGCCATGTTGGTCGTGCCGGTTGTGACGCCGATAACGATTACGCCGGCCGTAACGGCTGCTACATGACCGAGTGCGATTCGGCGACAATCCGGCACCGGCTCGTTTTTCGCCGCCCATTCGATGCAACTGCGGAAAAACCGCCTGTCGGCGAAAAAGGTGACTATCCCGCTAACGGGGTGTGCGATGCTGAATCGCGCGCGACTCTTTAGGCCCCTCGTCCGGATCGCGTTCGGGACCTTGGGTGTGCGGACGGTCGACCTTGTGATCGTCATCGTGCGGAGCAAATCGAATTCCGACCATCCGACCGGCCCGTGGTCCCGGCAGCAGAACCATCCAGGACTTCGAACTTTCCCGAGATCCGCCCAACATCGCCAGGTCGGTCCTGCCGAGCGCATCCGAGCGTTTCACGCGTTGGCGCATGAACCCTTGGCGCCCCACGATGCCCTTGAGTCGCGTCTTCCAACACATGCGCGCGTCGATGAAATAGTCGATGGATGACTTCATTCGCGTGAACCTTTAAACTTCCGCTGGTGTCGACTCGAATCAAAGGAGTGCCATGGGCATGAACTCACAAAAATTGCGAGGTCTAGGCTGGAAATCAGCGTTTGCGCAACAATTGTCGGACGTCGAGGCGGAGACGATGCTGGCGGCCCGTGTTGCCGCCCATTTGGGCAACCGCATTCAGTGCTGGACCGAGGATGATGAATTCTCGTTACCCACACCGTTGCCTCAAGCCTGCGATGAACTTGCGGTTGGCGACTGGCTGCTGCTCGAACCCGACTCGCGTCGCGTCGTCCGGCGGCTGGAGCGGGAATCCATCCTTGCGCGGAAGACGGCCGGCGAGTTGCCACAGGCACAGTTGATCGCCGCGAACCTGGACACGCTGTTCATCGTCAGTTCATGCAATCATGACTTCAACGCGTCGCGGCTGGAACGCTACCTGTCGCTCGCCGCAGAAGCCGCGGTGAACGCTGTGGTGATCCTCACCAGGGCGGATCTTTGCGATGATCCGGGACGATTACGGCAGCAGGCCTCGGCACTGAAGAGCGGGCTGATTGTCGAGACGCTGGACGCGCGCGATCGTGTCCAAGCCGGGATCCTGGATGATTGGTGCCGTCTTGGCCAGACCGTGGCGCTGGTCGGATCATCCGGGGTTGGCAAGTCGACCTTGGCGATGAGCCTGGGTGCTCCGGCGCTGGCGACGCAACAGATTCGCGAAGACGATTCCAAGGGCCGGCATACCACCACCGCGCGCTGGATTCATCGGCTCGACGCCGGCGGATTGCTGATCGACACGCCAGGTATGCGTGAATTGCAATTGCTGGATTGCCAGGACGGTGTGGCCGAAGTCTTTGATGACGTCATTGCGTTGGCTGACGCGTGTCGCTTCCGCGACTGTCAGCACATGTCAGAGCCTGGATGTGCCGTGCGCGCCGCGATCGACGCGGGCGACCTCGATCCCCGACGTCTGAAGAGTTATCGCAAGCTTCTGAACGAACAGGCACGAAATTCCCAGTCGCTGCGCGAGCGCCGTGATGAATCCCGCCGGCTGGGACAATACTACAAGGCCGTGCAGTCATCGAAACGAGAACGCCAGCAGGGCGACTCGTAAGGCTACCGTTCCTCACGGACTTGATCTCGAAACGTATCCCAGCTCAGGTACGTCAGCATCAGACCACAAACAACGCAGATGGCGTCAAACGGAACACTGGCCCGCTGGAGTGGCCAAGCAAGAGCCAGGTCGAGGCCGAACACGACGACGTGCATCGCCGCCACGAAGAAGCCCAGGAGCGTGAAGGATTTGACCAGGCTAAATGACTCGAGAAACAGCCGCACCGACGATCGCCTGCTGTCGGTTTGAGAAACTGGTAGACGGACCAGTTCAACTTCAGACTGCGGGCGCTGTGACTGCGACTGCCGCCGGCGAGACGATTCGCGCTGACGAGGTTGCCTGTCATGTGCGCGGTGGTCAGCGCCGCGATCCTGCCTGGCAACCGTCGTTGGTTGCTCTTGGAGTACCGTAGACATTGGGTGGCCCTCCGTTCGTCGAGCGATGTGATGGGCGGATGTGTAACGCGGTTACGTTGCGGCGCCGAGTCCATGCAGCCAACTGCCATCCTCGCGATTTCAAGAATGCATGCCGCATGCCAACTCCACAATTCCCGGCGTTACCAGCCCAAAAACGCCGCGCCAACGACAGGTTTGCGCCGACGGCGACAAATTGACGACAAGTCCGACAAGATGCAGCCCCCGTGCCCCGACAACAAGCCGTCAGCACCGTTTGCGCCGACCGAGCGGCCAAGCAGCCAGCCAGCCTAGTGCCGCTCCTAAGGACTGCGGCGAAGGACTGCGGCACAGATTTTGCAATTGGCTTCGCCGTTGAGTTCTTTGCAACGTGGAGGAACGAGAATGAGCAACGTATTACACAGCGATGCGGAAAGAGGCGAGGGGAAGATGCAACGCGAAAGCGCGATGCGGTCCAGCCGCGACGATCGTGCTCGGATGTTGCGCGCGATGAGCGCACTGGAGTCGGCGCTGGCGGCGGGCGCGGTAAGTCGCCAGGTCGCCTGGCAGAGGCGTGTGATGGCGGCACTTCGCGTGCTTGAAGACGCCATGGAGTCGCAGACCAAGGAGTTGGACTCCGGGCAGGGTGTGCTGGCGATGATTCTCGAACAAGCGCCACGATTCGAGCGGCCTGTCCTGCAACTACGTGATCACTACGCCGATCTGGTCCGTCAGATTCAAACCCTCCGCAAGCAATTCGGCAGCACGGACGACCGTGATGCCCAGAACGTCGCGGAGATCCGCCAGCGGCTTTCCTGGCTCTTGACCGCCATCCGCCACTTTCAGGCGCGGGAGTCGGACCTGCTGCAAGACGCCTTTCAAGTTGACATCGGCGTAGGCGACTGAGAACGGACAACCTGACACGATGCCCGTCAATTTGTCCGGCGTGGCCAGCCTGTCGTCGCCGGCTGCGGCAGACGGGGCAAAGTGCTTCGTCGCGTGGGCTAATCGAGCCCGTACTCTTTTACCTTGCGTTGCATGGTGCGGACACTCACGCCGAGGATTCTCGCGGCGTCTCGGCGCGAACCGCCGGCCTGTTCGAGGGCGAAACGGATGGCTTCCTTTTCGATCTCCTGCATCGTCATGCCGGGGCGAATCAACGGTGCGGAATCGTCGCCATACTCGTCACGGCCTTGCACGGCGAGAAGATCCAGAGCGGCCTGGTTGCGAATGTGGGCGGGATTAATTCCCAACATCCGTGCCGCCGCCGCCTTGTCCCCGCGAGCTCGGGCGAGCACCTGGGTGACAAGCCGTTCTTCGGCATAGCCGATGATGTCGTCGTAAAGGTGCGCAGCGCCGTCGTCGAGTCGTTCTTCAATGAATCGGTCCAAGCTTCCGTTGGACGGCGGTGCGAGCTGGACAGGGTCGTCAACGTTCCGCTGAAGAGTCGAACCGGGAAGAAAATCTGCCAGCAAGACTGGGCCGGTCGTTTTCAGAACGCCCTGACGAATGACGTTTTGCAACTCGCGAATGTTTCCGGGCCAAGCATACGCTCGCAACAACGCCATCGCGTCCGGGGCGACGGTGCGCACTTCCTTGTTGAGGTCACGGTTAGCCAGGACACGAAAGTGCTCGACCAACAATTCGAGATCGCCCCCCCTTTCACATAGTCTGGGCAAATGAATGGTGAAGCCGTTCAACCGGTAGTACAGGTCACCGCGGAATTGCCCTGAGGAGACCATTTTCTCCAAGTGCCGATTGGTCGCAGCGAGCACTCGCACGTTGGTGCGAAGCGTTTCGTTGCCGCCCACGCGTTCGAACGTTTTCTCCTGTAAAACGCGGAGCAATTTGCTCTGCAGCACGGGCGACATGTCACCAATTTCATCCAGAAAGAGCGTGCCGCCGTCGCACTGTTCGAATTTTCCGATCCGCTTGCGGTCCGCCCCGGTAAACGCGCCGCGCTCGTGCCCAAACAATTCACTCTCCAGCAGCGATTCGGGAATGGCCGCACAGTTGACGGCGAGAAAGGGGCCTTGAATCCGGTCGCTGTGTTGATACAAAGCGCGCGCCACCAGTTCCTTGCCCGTACCACTCTCGCCGCGGATCAGCACGGTCACGTTCTTGCCCGCGACGATCCCGATCGACTTGTACACCTCCTGCATCGCAGGGCAACGACCGATAATCGCTTGGGAATCGGCGGCGCCGCGATCAACGTTCATTGCGATGGGCTTGGCGGTGAGCCTGTGAATTTCGACCGCACGGTTGACGACCCGCCGCAATTCAACGACGTCGATCGGCTTGACGAGGTAGTCGAGCGCGCCATTCTTCATCGCTTCGATGGCGGTCGCGCTATCGCCGCTGGAAGTCACAAAAATCACCGGGATGCGGTCATTGAGCTCGCGGATGCGTCCGAGGACATCCAGCCCATTGCCGTCGGGCAACATGACATCCAGCACCGCGACGGCCGGCGACCTGGTTTGTAGCAGTTTCAGTCCCGCCTTGGCGGTCTCTGCGGTGACGACTTCATGATCGGCCTTCTCCAGACTGCGGGCGAACAAGTTCAAGTCGGCCGGTTCATCGTCCACGACAAGGATACGAGGCTTCACGATGGGTTCGCTCCATGGATTCTCGCAAGCGGTGGGTATTTTGCCAGACTGACTGCCCATATTAAGCGAGTTTTGCAAAAATGACACCAAGCATTGTCGTTGGCACGAAAATCGC
>JAUIHJ010000222.1 GCA_030432015.1 bacterium | reverse complement strand
AGTCTGTCGAGCGAAGCGGACGCGGCATTCACAGCGGCGACCAGTGCCGAGCAGTTGGAGGAGGCGCGCGTCGAATTCCTGGGCGCCAAGAGCGGCCGGCTTAAGGCCACCCAAAAACAGATGGGGTCGGTCGACAAAGCAGACAAGCCAGCTGCAGGGAAACGCTTCAATGAGGCCAAACAACAGATTGATGCGGCGTTCAAGGCGGCACAAGAGCGCCTAGCTGCAGGCGGCCCCAAGGGCTCGGGTTCGGGTGAGTTCTTCGACACCTCCCTGCCAGGCGACCGTCCCGAACTTGGCCATTTGCACCCGATCACGCAAACGATCGAGGAACTCAAGGACATTATGGGGCGGCTCGGATTTTCCGTGGCCGATGGCCCTGAAATTGAAGACGAACGGCACAACTTCGAAGCTCTGAATATTCCCCTGGCACATCCCGCCCGGGACCCGTTGGAAAATTTTTACCTGGCCACCGCAGGGCGGAATTCTGCCGAGCAGAATTCTGCCGCCGATGTGCTCCTTTTGCGCAGCCAAACCAGCACCGTGCAGATCCGCGTCATGGAGAAGACGCCCCCTCCCATTCGGATCATTTCGCTGGGCCGCGTCTATCGTCCGGACACCGCCGACGCGACGCATTACCCGATGTTTCATCAAATGGAAGGACTGTGGGTCGACAAGAAGGTGACGATGGCCGACCTCAAGACGGTGTTGCGATTGTTCGCGACCAGCTATCTGGGCGGCGACGTGCATGTGCGATTTCGCCCATCGTTCTTTCCGTTTACTGAACCGAGTGTGGAAGCGGATATGAGCTGGGGTGACAAATGGATCGAATTTGGCGGCGCCGGGATGGTCGATCCGAATGTGCTCCGCGCCGTAGGCTATGATCCCGATCAGGTCTCCGGGTTTGCCTTCGGTCTCGGCATTGAACGGCTCTGTATGCGACGCCATGGAATCACCGACATTCGTGAATTCTATCGCAATGATGTGCGGTTCCTCCATCAGTTTTAGTCCCCTGCGCTCGTTTCGATCGCAGCCGGAGTCCCTGGATGTTTGGGTCCTGGATTCCGAGATGCACCCACCCAAGTCGAAGTCGCGCGATGATCGTCTCCTGGAACTGGCTGAAAGATTACGTTGATCTGAAAATGGACCCTGCAGAGGTCGAACTGCGGCTAATGATGGCTGGGCTCAACCATGAAGGTTCCGAAACGGTCGGCAACGATCTGGCAATTGACCTGGAAGTCACCAGCAATCGGCCCGATTGTCTGGGTCACATCGGGGTGGCTCGCGAAATCGGTGTCCTCTTCGAACAGCCGTTGACCCTGCCCGTTGCGCAACCCAACGCCACCGGGCCCGCCACCGACGGCCAGATCGCCGTGCGGATCGAATGCCCCGAATTGTGTTATCGCTACACCGCCCGCGTGATTCGTAACGTGACCGTCGGTCCAAGCCCCGCGTGGCTCGCCGATCGTCTCCGGACGATCGGTGTCGCGGTTATCAACAACGTGGTCGACATCAGCAACTACGTGCTGATGGAGTGCGGCCAGCCGCTTCACGCGTTCGACCTGGCGAAAATTCGGGGCGAACAGATCATCGTGCGGGAAGCGGTCAAGGGTGAATCGTTTGAGGCCATCGATCACAACGCCTACCAGCTCGAGCCAGGCATGTGCGTCATCGCCGATCAGCAGCGGGCGGTCGCGCTGGGGGGCGTGATGGGGGGCGCGGATACCGAAGTCTCTGACACCACCACCGACCTGCTCATCGAAGCGGCCGAATTCGCCCCGATCTCGATTCGCCACACGGCGCGCAAACTGAATCTACATAGTCCGTCCTCGTACCGATTCGAACGAACCATCGATCCCGAGGGCGTGGATTGGGCAAGCCGGCGGTGCTGTGAGCTGATCCTGGATTTAGCGGGTGGCGAACTGTCGAGCGGTGTCGTGGATGTCGGTAACGCGATCACCCCACCGCAACCGGTCGTCCTGCGAATGGAGCAACTGGAGCGAATCCTGGGTATCTCCGTCGCGCCCGAGGAAGTGCGTCGCATCTTGACGGAGCTCGGCAACCAAGAGACCCAGGCGGATCACAATGCGGTCCAAGTCATCCCACCCTCCTGGCGCCGTGACCTCACTCGGGAAATCGATCTGATCGAAGAGGTCGCCAGAATCCATGGTTATGACAAGATTCCCGAAGACGTCGCCGTGCCGATGTGGCCCTCGAGTTACAGTGACGCCGAGCGGGTTTTGGCGAAGCTGCGACGCGTGTTGACTGCGGCCGGCTTCGACGAAGCCATCACTGCCAGCTTGGCGCCGCCAGAATGGAGCGACCGCTTCTCTCCGTGGTCCGACCGGCAGCCGATTGCCGCCAGCATGCCAATGAAGGGCATTCTGGCAGACGCCCCGAATGACCTCGGACAAGCCGATCGGGTTCGACAAAGCCTGCTGCCAAGCTTGCTGGAAGTGCGGCGCTACAACGAATCGGTCGGCAACACGCGGTGCGAATTGTTTGAAACAGCCAAGGTCTACCTGCCCGGCGATGACGAACTGCCCGCTGAGCCGTGGACATTGGCGGTCGTTTCGAGCGGCGAGTTTTATCAGCTCAAAGGGGTCCTTGAACGCCTCGTCGCAACACTTGACCCGCAGGCTGTGCTGGACGTCAAGCCGGCGACGCAGAAATTGCTGAACCCGGATCGCTCGGCCGAACTTCATTTGCAGGGTCGCCTGTTCGGATTCTTGGGCGAGCTTACGCCTCAGGCTGCCAAACAGTTTGGCCTGCGCGGCACGGCCACCGTTGCCGAATTGCGAATTGCGGCGTTGGAAGAGATTTCGGTGCTCGTCCCACAATACGCGCCCCAGATTGCCTACCCGGCCATCGACCGCGATCTCAACCTGATCGTCGACGAACAACTGGTGTGGACTGATCTCAAAGCGACCGTCCAGGAATCGGCCGGCGAGCTCCTCGAAGCGGCCGAATATAAAGAGACGTATCGCAACGTTGAACGGGACGGCGCGAACAAGAAACGATTGCTGTTGAGCGTCATCTTCCGCTCGCACGAAGGCACGCTCACCAATGAAGAAGCCGATCAGATTCGAGATCGCATCGTCGCCGCGTGTGATGCCGCACACGGTGCGAAACTGTTGGCATGATCGAGCCTGGGACGGCCGCCTGGTCCGGAATCGAGATTTCCGTCGAGCATAAATACCGATCGAGCTCAAACTGACCGAGGTCGCTGGGCTCGTCCAGCGAGTGGTCTGCCGGGGCACGGCGGCAACGCCCAGCCGGGCTTACGTTTTCGACTCAATCCTGCCTGTCGCGACCTGCCTCAATCGTAATCCAGACTGTCGGGGATCAAGTCGTCGGACATGCGGCGTTCGACAACCCGCCCGAATTCGTCGAGGCTGCGCCGCTGACCAAACTGGTGCCAGGGGCTGACCTCTTTCAATTCCGGCATGATTTCCACGAGCTGGGAAACCAGGGTTTCGGCCATCCGCGAAACACTCGCCGTCGGTGACCGCTCTTCAATCGCCTTGGCCGTCTTCATCAGACGAATCAAGCGGGCACGCTCCATCACCGGTCGCGACAGCGGCTCGTCGGTCTCTTCGACCAAATCGGTCAACGGGACGTCCAACGCTTTCTGCCACTTATGCAAGTCGCTCAACCGCAGGTCCGTGGATTCCTGCTCCTGCAGGCGAAGACTGCGAATGTCGCTGCCCATCTGACGTGCCGCACTGCGGAGGGAAACCCCCTGCTGCAACCGGACCGCCCGGATTCGATGGAGTGCGCGTGGTTGTTCCTCGTTCGCATCGGTGTTTTTTGAGATCACCGGTGTCGGAACCGAATTGGTCCCCGCCATGTCGGCAATTGCCATCGTGCTTCTCCTCTGTCCCGGAAAACGCATACAAGCTTCGGTATGTGTGCGACCAGGTGTTCCTGTCCCGATCGCACCCTTTTGACGCATCGAATCAACGAAGCGTTCCCGAGATTGAAGCCCATTTTTCCGATCAGCAGCGGCAAACCATTCCCGATCGAATCATGCCCCGCCCCTGTGATGCGCGTCCCGTCAAAGGGAAATCCACCTGGAATAGTGGGCAACGGTCCAGCGCGCAACCCCCTTATCAAGCGGGGCATCCTAAACAGAAGCCGATCCGGAACGACCGGTGCGAAGCACGATAAAAATCGCCACCTGGGTCGGAACAGGTCCCTGGAAGGATCCACTACCCGCACCCAGGGCGATCGACCGCTTGTCGTCGACCTCGTTGCGTCACCCAAAGATTCCTCTCGGGTAAGCGTCCCCTGCATTCGGCGGCCTTGGCTCGCTTCCTGCCCTTCGTGGCGGTTTCGCGCGCGGATGACTGGACCACGAAGACCAGCGGCTGGCGAAGCTTCAGGTCGCCTCCACTCACTGCCAACGATCGCGAAGCGCGAAACGCTGCCCATGCGTCCACCCAGACTACGCCGCATGCCCGTTTCCCCCAAGACCCGTTCTCAAGAAGCCGATGCGACGGGAGAGGGACGGGACGAAAAAGCGAGGGAAAGTGCAGGGAAAATGCCACCCAGCCTGTGGCGTACGGCGGTGAAGATTGCCTGCGACTTAGCGGCGCGAGGGACGGAAGCGGGGCTGTGGGGGACCAAAGAAGGGGGACAGATCCGCCCGGTCGCCGAAAGGTGGATCGGTGCGCAGGTGGCTCGCATCGGTCCGTTCCATCGCATCATCCTCCGCTTCCGGCAAATCCGCGACCATCTCCTCTAATTCCGCGCGTGTTGGACGCTTCATTTTCTTGCGAAAAGCTGCACTCCAAGCTGCGAGGTATTCTTCGGTGGCTGCGTCGAGCTCGACAAGATCCGGTTCCAGGGCTGGTTCGGGCTCCTGGGCATGCATCTGGCAAACTCGCTTGAGCTCCGCCTGCCCCAAGGCCGTATTCTCCTGTTGCACAATCACAACGCGACCGCGCGAGTGCGCATAACCGGTCTCGATGACCGCTTCTCCACCCAGACGATCGGCATGGCGGGCGACACGGACCTGCGGATAGCGGACGGCTAACTCACGGGCGACTTCTTCGGTATGGTCGGTTGACCCATCGTCGACCACCAGAATCTCAAACTCGGGTGTGACATCCGGGAGAATGTCAAGCATCTGATGGATCAGATGGGCGAGCGAGTTCTGGACGTTGAAGACGGGCAACACGACACTTAACGAATGATCGGAATTCGTCACAGATGCAAACTCCAAGTTGGGGCGACGGAACAGCTTCGGTACTTTCATCGACCGTCGACTGCGACCGCTGCAATCTGTCGGCCAAGGCTCCCGTTTTTCGTCTCGTGCGGCGAGCGACGGTCGTCCGGCATGCTTGGCTGGATTAACAAACGGTGATACCGCTTGGTCGGATTATTTGTCGAGCACGGCGTGTCATTGCATGGTGCGGCAACAAATTCGCATGCCGCCATCAACCCAATCGACCTGCCCAGCGGCAGGCGCGACGACTCGAGAAGTTGCTTTGGCGGCGGTAGCATTTGTCGGAACGTGGACTCTTCCTCCTTTGCCGAAGGAGATTCGGGTGAATCGTACCACGACCGGAATTCGCACCTGGTTCTGGATCGTGCTACGCTGGGCCGATATGAGCATTCTCCCACTCGTATTTCAATGCGCCCCGCGGAGTCGCCGATCGAAGCAACGCTGGGTGATCACGGCACTCGCCACCCTGCTGTGGATTGGTTCGAGTTTTTTGGCGAGTTCACTGCTCGTCGCTCAAGGCCCCCCGCCAACCCCCGGCCATTGGCTGCGACTGGAGCCGTCCCGAGCAGTCAGCCTGCGCGGAGTTTCCGTTGTCGATGGAAACGTCGTTTGGGCCAGCGGCGCCGAGGGAACCGTCCTCCGGTCGATCGACGGTGGCCGCACGATTACAGCGATTAACGTCCCTGGTACCACCCCATCGGCTGACCGCGCCGCTGGCGATCCCGCGCTGGATGACATCGCCAGCGACTTTCGCGATGTCCATGCGTTTGACCAAGACCACGCCTGTTTAATGACCGCGGGACAACCGGCCCGCTTCTATTCGACGTCGGATGGCGGCCGCACCTGGTCGGTTGCCTACGAGTGTCCAGACCCGCGATCATTCTTCAATGCGATGGCATTTTGGAATCGCCAACGGGGCCTTGCTTTCAGTGATCCGATCGATGGCCGATTGTTGATCGTGTCGACACGTGACGGCGGGAAGTCGTGGCAACCCCTGGCGGCCACCAAGCAGCCCATCACCGCCAAATCCGAACACGGGTACGCGGCCAGTGGTACCTGCCTGACCGTTGCGCCGCGTGGCCGTGCCTGGATCGGCCTGGGCGGTGCAGGGCCACACAATCGGATGGCGCGGGTCTTCCGTTCAACCGACTACGGCCAAACGTGGTCCGATGCTGCCTCGAGCCTGATGGGGACTGAATCGGCCGGCATCTTTTCGTTATCGTTTTCCGGTCCGAATCGCGGCATCGCGGTCGGGGGCGACTACAAGAATCCCCTGGCCACTGGGGATGTGCTCTCGCTGACACGTGACGGCGGCAGGACCTGGGCGACACCCGCCACGCATGGTCTCCGTGGCTACCGAAGTTGCGTGGCCCGCGCGATCCGAGACGATCGAGAATACCTGATTGCCGTCGGCCCGACAGGCTGCGACTGGTCCGTCGATGACGGTCGGCAATGGCATCCGCTGGGCGATGACGGTTTCCACGCGATGGCATTCGCTGCGGATGGCAGCGCCGGTTTCGCAGTCGGCGCGGATGGTCGTCTGGCACGCTGGACCTGGCACGTCCAGTAACAACGGTTGACCCCGTCCCGCGAGTCACGGGACGTGGCAGCCGGTCGCATCCTGACTGCACTGATTCCACGGCATGCGGGCCAGGATCATGCCCATGCCACAGCTATCGGTGATCCCCGCAAAGACGAGGCCTGCACCGACAAACGCCGACAACCCAGTGCAGGCGGGATGCACCAGCCAGCCCAAGATCACTCCCGACACCACCAGGGATCCGGCCACAATCCTGACTTGCCTTTCCAGGGACATGGTCGCTTGACCGCGCGTCATCGGAAGTCCAGCCTGCTCGCAAGCCGTGGTGCCGCCTTCGACATTGACCACATTTGGAAATCCGGCACGGCGGAACTGTTCGCACGCTTTCTCGCCACGGCTTCCGGACAGACAAACGATATACAGCGGCTCATCTTGTCCGCCACTGCGCGCCTCCATGACCGCCTGGGGATCCAGCTGGTCCAACGGGACGTTGCGCGCAAACGCGAGATGCAGACCACGAAACTCGACCGGCGTTCGAACATCAAGCACGTCGATCGCCCGGCCACTCGCGCGAACCTCTGCCAACGCTTGTGGTGAAATGGTGGTCAATTGAATCATGGTGATCTCCTTACGTACCCGGTAAGACAAACTGCATGACTTACGGATCGAATCTGGCCTCAACGCATCGCATGATGTGCTGCAAATGCATCTCGGCAACCTCGTAATAGGCTTTACGGCCCTCTTTCTCGCTGGTTAAGAAACCGGATCGCTGCATCAATCGCAGATGTTCCGATGCCATGTGACTCGGAATCCCGCAAGCCTCCGCAAGCTCTCCCACCGTGTACCGGCCTCGCAGCAACATTTGGACAATCCGCAATCGGTGCGGGTGCGCCAACGTCCTGAGACATTCGGCGGCTTGCTCCAACGCCGGAAGCGGCGTCAGCTTTTTTTTCTTGGTCCTGGCGGCCATCGTTGCCCTCCCGTCTTCTTTATATCGTCATATCGCGATATGTCAATCAATATTTATTGCTTGCGTATGAGGCCCGATGCCGTTAGAAAAACATCACCCATGTGAAGGGGCGCGATATCTGCGAACGGCTACAAGGAGACGATCTGATGGCGAAACCAGTTATCAAAGGAACGGCGATCGAATTGAAGTCCAAGAAGAATCAGAAGACTCACTTTGGGATTGTTGGAGACAACATGAAGAAAGGTGACCCGGTTGTTGTTGAGCAAACGAGCGGCCTAAAGACGGGTCGGTGGAAAGGCAGCGTCGAGAAGGAAAAGGACGGCATGTGCAAAGTGATGGTTGAAACGACGATCGCGCCCACGGATAGTCCGGATTCAACCGGCGATCTGGGTGAAATCTCCATCACGGTCACCAATACGGACGGCGCCACGACGCAACCGGACATTCCGGCGATTTTCGAGTTGTGATCGACGTGCCGCGAACGTTTCTCACGGTGCCGTTTGATGCGCGGCAGCGGCTTCCTGCTCGAACGTGGTGAGTCGCTGCTGAAAGTCGCGATTGGCGGGCTGCGCTTGACTTGCCTGCCGCGCGGTCGTGATCGCCTTGTCCCACCAGGGGCGAGCGGCTTCGAGGTCATCGGCCCGCTGTTGCAGGAATCGGGCCAGGTCCGCGTAGGTTTCAGCGAGTTTATCCAGGTTACTCGGATCATCATCCTCGGCAACCAACGGCTCAAGAACCTCACGAGCCTTGTCGAACGCATCCTGCGATTGCTCCCGCGTTTCCCGACGCGTTTCCAGATGCCCTAGCGCCAGGGCACGAACCCGCCAACAGTCACCCAGGTAATAACGGAAGATCGATCGTTGCGGAGACGCCTTCGTCAGGTTGGTAAAGAGTTCTGTTGCTTCGTCGAGCTGGCTTGCTGATTCTGGCGGCACGGGATCCTCATTCGCCAGGCCCGCGGCGGAGTGCAGCAGCATTCGACCAAACGCCCAACGCAGGTTTGGATTGGGGTCTTCCCGCAACCACGCACGACCATCTCGTATTCCCGCTGCGAAGACTTGCGCGGCTTCGCGGCGGCGGTTCAAGCGGTCGAGCAGTTCGCCGCGACGGTCAACGGCCAACACCAATACGATCCGATCGATCGGTTCCGCGTCTTCACGCTTCGCCAACTCCTGAAAGGTGATCGCGGCGCGCGTGGCGCGGTCGAGCGCCGTCTCGATTTCCGCCAGATCAACGTGCAAGCCGACAAGTTCAAGATCGATGGTACCTTGCGTTCGCCGCAATCCCGGGTCGTCTGCCGACTGCGGCATCAGCTCCCGCATCATTTCGGCGGCGCGGGTCAGCGCGTCGCGGGCCGCGACGAGCTTGCCGGTCGCTTTCTCCAGCGTGCCCAGGTCGCGATAGGTCGATGCCAGGTAGTCGTGGCGAGCGGTATCATCGGGCGCGGCCTGGTGAAGCTGCTCCTGAATCTCCAGCGATTGCGTCAGCCGGTCGCGGGCCTCATCATGTTTCTTCATCAGCCGTTTGACGTTGCCTGACATGCGAGCAACCCTGGCGAACTCCGCTGCGACCACTGGATCGCCGGAAGCCTGCCCGCCAATCTTCTGGAACATTTCGTAGCAGCGGTCCATCATCGTCTCGCGAAAACCTTCCTTGCCCGGCACGTGCGAGAGGTTTTGTTCGGCAATTTCCAGGATGTTTAAGGCAATCGCGCGTGCGGTGGCGAGATTAGCTTCCGCCTGTTGCTGCGATTGGGCCGCCTGCTGCCAACTTTCTTCTGCTTGATCGCGGGCAACGTTCAGCTTGGCGTTGTTGATTGTGACCATGATGCTGATGCCGACCAACGCGATGATGGCAGTCAGGAGCATCGCCAGCAAACCCGTGGCCGCCGTCCGATGTTTGCGAACCGTTCGCCCCAGGCGGATGCCAAGCGGCTCGCGATACGCATTGACCGGCTCGTCGGCCAACCATTGCTCGAGTTCATTCGCCAGATCCACGGCACGCAGATAGCGAAGTTGCGGATCGCGCGCCATCGCCTTCAAGCAGATCGCCTCAAGTCCCGCGGGCGTCGCGGGTTGTCGTTCGTGCGGTGGTAAAAAATCCCCCTCGCGTACCTTCTTGAGCGTCTCGCCAACGTCGCCCGTTTGGAAAGGCGCCTGGCCTGTCAGCAGGTAGTAAAGCGTCGCGCCCAGACTATAAACGTCGCTGGACGGTTGTAGCTGGTCCAGCCGGCCCGCCGCTTGCTCGGGACTCATGTAGCTCGGCGTGCCGATCGCTTGCCCCATGATGGTCTTGACCGAACTGCTACCCGAGGCCGGTACGAGTGTCGGTTCGTCCGCCTTCATTCCGATCTCAGCCCGACCGACTGTCTTGGCCAGGCCCCAGTCCACGACGAGTGTCTCGCCGTACTTGCCAACCATGACATTGCCGGGCTTCAAATCGCGATGCAGCACACCTCGGCTATGGGCGTACGCCATGGCGTTGCACACGTCGATCAGGCGGCCCAGGAGCTTGCGGAATTCGACACTCTCGTAGTCCTGCCTGGACTTCTTGGTGTTTCCCCGGTGGAAACGGCTGACTGCCTCCTTCAAATTATCACCATGGATGAACCGCATCAGGTAGAAGGGGCGGCCGTCGTCATACTGCCCCAGACCGTAGACAGGGACAATCCCAGGGTGCTGAAGTCCACCAGTGATGGTCGCCTCCTGCAAGAATCGGGCCCGAATGTCCAGCCTGCCAGCATGCTTGGGTTGAATCTCCTTGAGCGCCACCTCGCGGTTCAACGCGTTATCCAACGCCACCGACACCTGCCCCAGGCCGCCTTTGGCGTGGGGCCTGAGGATCTGGAATCGTTCGCTGTGCGACCCCACAAATGTCATCGTCGTGGGAAATGACGTCTCGTCCTCGTTCCTGGTGTCGAAGTGAATCAGGCTGGCATCGATATCCGTATCGCCCAACTGTGCCAATTCCCGCCGAATCGAAGACCCGACCACACTCAGGGTCGCCAGGCTCTTCTCCGGATCATGATTGTTTCGCTCCAAGTGCTTTGCGACCAGCGCCAAGAGCAAGGCGCGTTCATCTTCGGGAAGGGCTTCCAAACGAACGAGTATTTCGTCAAGGGCTTGCGACTTATCCTGCAACCAGACACTGACCGCGGACATCAGCTCTTCGCGGCTGATGAAGTCGTTTTGGAGGGCGAGAATGCCGAACAACAGGTTACGATCCGAACTGCATTCATTCATCGATTCATGTTCCCGTCGCCCCGACTGGACCT
>JAUIHJ010000221.1 GCA_030432015.1 bacterium | reverse complement strand
ATGGTGACTGCCGTCGGGGCCCGGCTCTGAAATTGCCGGGGTAATCGTGAGGGTGGCTTCCTCAGCATCAGGTTCGGCTTGCGAAGGATGCCCGATTTGTAGCAGTCGGCGTTGTAGCAGTCGGCGTTGTAGCAGTCGGCGGCCCAGGGGCGTGATCGGCAGCATCGCGATCTGCCGCCCCGCTATTCGAGCTCGCCGGAAAGTTCGCCTGCGACGGCCTCCAGCAACTTGACGGCTGCAGGCGGGAATCCATCTTTCTCGCGGCTCCAAAAGCTAACGACCCCCGCGGTTCCGTCCCAGGTTCGTGGCACATGCAGGCTCGAGCTAAAGCGGCGTTTCATCAGGTCAAAGTCGGGGGAGTTGATTTCGCCCGTGTCCGGGATGACGGTCACTGCACCATCGGACACGATCCGAGCAAGGTGCATCGGAGCTGCGGGAACGCTCACGCCGACGGCGGCGCCACGGGTGCTGCTCTCCTCGGCAACTCGCCGGACGGTGAGCTTGCCAGCGCCAATGGTCATCAGATCGACCCGGGCGACTTGTGGGAACGACACCTGCAATTCCCGGCACCAGGCATTGAATGCGTCCTTGGATTGCAGGGCCATCGCGGCCGTGACCGACAGCTTGGTGGTATCGAGTGATCCGTCTTCAAGTCGCTTGAGAAACACGTCGGTTTGTCTGGCCGGGGGCCGGTTGGCTGTCACGGAAATCGGCTCGGCCAGCGCCATGTCGAAATACCCGATCATCATTTCATCCCAGGTTTGATCGCCCCACCCGACCGTCTGCGTGGGATCCGGGTTGGCGGGGTTGTTCGCCGAGTTATCGAAGTGGGCCACGCACTCGATTCTTGTTCCGACCGGCATGGACTTGGGCTGTTGGAAGACGTAGGAATTTTGCCAGTTGAAATCGTACCGCGGTACGTTCAGCAGGGTTTCCGTGCTGCCGTCTGGGTATTTCGCCGTGTAGCGAAATGCCTTGCCACGCAGATGCATGTGCGGGAACAACGCAAACATGACCGCGTCGTCTCGGAAGCGATAGCTTGCTTTGACTTCGTGGTTGTCCGCTCCTGGAGGTATCTTGAATGCCTGGGTGGCCGCCTTTTGCGTGACGACTTCGTGGCGGACGGTTTTCGGGTCGGCAAACACCAGGCCGATACTGCTTAGGTCTTGGTTGGGGGTCCCGTTGGGCGTGTAGTGCAGTTGAAAGACCAATTTCGAGCCGGCCGGAATTCGTTTCGCCAGTCCCACGGGCAGGATCATTGGGCGAGCACCGGGGGCCGTTGCCGCCAGCCAGTCGGACGCCAGTTCACCGTGGTCCTGGTCTCCCCGCCTGCCACCTGAGGCCACGGCGACGATGATATGGTGGACAACGGCGCGGTTGCCGGCGCGACATTCGGCTGCCTGAATCCACGTGTCTTCGGTGAAGCCGGGGTCGACAACGAAATGTTTGTAGGGAACCACGCCTTCGGCCGGAACTTCAAACGGTGTTTTCGACATGTCGATCACCCGGTCGGGTTCGCCGATTCTCCAGCCTTCGACAAATTCTCGCGGCGGGGGCAGGTCTTGCGGGTTGCCCTCGGGGGCTCCGGCCTCGACCCAACCGGCGATCAGTTCCCGTTCCTCGGCGCTCAATCGGGCGTCGTTGGCGAAGTATCCTGCGGGTGCTTCGGCATGCCATGGCGGCATCCGCCGTTGTTCAACGACTTCGGCGATCATGCCCGCCCAGCCCACGACTTCGTCGTATTCGGTCAGCGCGAAGGGCGCGATTTCACCGGTGCGGTGGCATTCCACGCACCGCTTCTGCAGGATGCGGCTAATTTGATTCGAATAGGTGACCATGCTATCGGCGCGCGGCGCGAGGATCCTGCCGATCTGGCAGCCAATGGCCTCCGTCTCTTCGACGGCGATGGACTCCCCGGCAACGAGCGACGTGATGGCGTCGCGGAGATATTCGTGGTCGGCTTTGGTGCGCTGCAGGCCGTAGTGGAACTGGTCGTCGATACTGCCGTGGTAGCGGACCTGGCGTTGTTCGTCCAGGACAAAGACCTCGGGTGTGCGTGCCGCCCCGAATTGATCGGCCACGCGATTGCCTGGGTCTTTCAGGATGGGAAAAGTGATTTCGTGCGTGCGGGCAAAGGCTGCGATTTCGGCCAACCTGTCCTGTTGGTTGGAGTTGATGCCGACGAAGGCAACTCCGTCGTTTGCAAACTGAGCGGACATTCGGGAGAGTCGAGGTGCGTACAGCTTCATCAGAGGGCATTCGGTTCCCATGAAGATTACGACGACGACCGGGTGTTCGCTGGCTGCCTGCAGTGACCACTTTTTGCCACCCGCATCGCTCAGGCTGAAATCCGGTGCGAATGCGCCGACTTGGGCAGTCGGCAGGGGCTTCTCTGCCCCCAGCAGAGGTCGTGCGGTGTCGGTCGCTCCGGAAATTTGCGTCGCCATGGTGACGATCGCCAAGAGCATGAATCGCAGGGAAGGGAGCGTCATGGCGTTTCTCGTTGAGAATGAAGTGGGGTGGGCGTTGGCAACTGAGGTAACAGCACCCTGCCGTTCTGCCGTGTGCTATGCTCGCGACAGGAATTCACTGGTCCGCGTGTCGACCTTAATTCGCTCGCCCTCTTTGATGTACTCGGGAACCTGGACAATCAGGCCGGTCTCCAGCGTGGCCGGCTTGGTGCGACCGGTGGCCGAATTTCCCTTGATGCCAGGATCTGTTTGCGTGATCGTCAATTCGACGGCAACGGGCGTCTGAATGCCGACACATTCGTCGTTGTAGATTAGCGCTTGGACACCTTCCAACTCTTCGGTCAAGAACTGGCCTGCGTCACCCAAGTCCGCCAAGGGGAGTGACCATTGATTAAAGTCGGTCTGGTCGAGGAAATGGATGTCCGTGGCGTCTGAGAACATCATCTTCACGGGACGGCGAGCGAAGTCGGCTTCGTCCAGGGATTCGCCACCCTTGAGCGTGATGTCCGTCTTCTGTTTCGTGACCAGGTTCCGGCCGCGGAACTTGTAGAGTGTCGCGGCACCTCGCGCCGACGGCGTTTGTACGCTGATCGTCTCGACCAGCACAGGAGCATCGTTGTAATTGAGCACGGCTCCTGGTTTGATATCTTTGGCTTGCATGCCAGGTTACCTGTGACTGTGAATGAGCGGTACGTTCAGATTGATCATTGACGATTTGTGCAATTCGATCGCCTGGAATTGCCGCAGCTGCCGGGCCGGCATCGAGTCCGGTGCTGGAGTGTCGCGGCGGTACGCCTTACGATAGCAGTGAGCCTGATTGGGGATCAATTCCCACGCCCTTGCAGAGATGCGCGATCTGTTCGATGACTAACAGCAGCGCGCCCGGATCCAGGAATTCGTCGTCGCCCGACCCGGCATCGACTTCCTCAAAATGGAAGATGTCGAAACGCGAGTCGCATTCGCCGAGCAGGTTGAGTTTCTCTTCATCTTCGCTGGTCAGTGTCTGTTTCGCGAAGTCATTCAACAGTTCTCGGACGTGGTCGCGGACCTCTTCGCCGGCAACAAACGTCACGTCCATGCCGGAGAAGTCTTCGGCCGATTGGACCGTTGCGGATTCAAACCGGTTCTCCGTGTCGCCGTTGACGTTGGTCACTTGGTTGTGGCCCGTCTCCAAGGCGTTGGCCACCGCCTCGGCGGAGGGGTGGTCATCACGGCGAAACAGCACGAAATAGGTTTCGCGCCATTTGTATTTGTCATTTCCAAAAAGCGACATCAGTTACTTCCAATCTTCTTCGTCGAAATCATCGCCGCATTGCCATGCTTCAATTGCCAGGAGCAAATTGTCGCGTTCCTCACGCGACGCCCACACCGAATCATCTTGTTCCAGTCTAACTTCATAGTCGCCTTCGTGCATGCAGTCCTCATGGCCACAAAAATGCGGCAGGTTGGAAATCCACATGACACGATACAGGGGAATACTCTTGTCGTCGACGACGCAGAAAACGTGCGGCATGAGCGCGTTCCTTGGTACCTGGCGGAGCTCCGTTAATCGCGAGCCTTACTTGTGAAACCCAACTCCTGCGAACGAAGCGTAGCTGCCTCGACCGCGTCGATCAATGCGGATCGCAGACCCTGGCGTTCCAAGACTTGCAAACCGGAAATGGTTGTGCCACCCGGACTGGTGACCTTGTCCCTTAACACAGCGGGATGTTCAGCGGTTTCAAGCACCATCTTGGCAGCTCCATAGACCGTCTGAGCGGCGAGTGCCGTGGCGGTGGCTCGCGGCAGGCCCATCCGGACGCCACCGTCACTGAGCGCTTCAATGACAGTATACACGTAGGCCGGACCGGAGCCCGACAGGCCGGTCACGGCATCGAGCTGTGCTTCGGTTAAAGGGAATGCCGTGCCCACGGCGCCGAGCAACCTTGCGACACGCTGGGCGTCGTCCGGGAGAATGCCGGCCGCCGCTGCGTAGCCAGCCGCCCCGCACCCAATCAGGCAAGGGGTATTGGGCATCACGCGAATAACCCGCTGGCTGCGGAGCCCCTCGCAGAGTGTGGCGAGCGGAATTCCGGCGACGATCGACACGTACAGGCAATCAGCTGGAGTGTTCCCGCTCAGATCACCCATGACGTCCGCCAGGCACTGTGGCTTGACCGCCAGGAAGACCACGTCCCCCTTGGTCACCACTTCGGCATTGCTTTCACATCGCCACGCGCCGGGGAGTTCTGCCACGAATTGCTCGGCCGTCGCGGCGAGTACGTCATACGCCAGCAGGTCGGTTGGCTGGCACAGGCCAGCCGCGACAATGCCCTTGGCCAGGGCACGCCCCATCTGACCCGCCCCAATAAAGCCAATTTTCAATGCTCACTCCCCATGGTCGCCTTTCGCTGAATGAACGTCGCCCGAGCAAGCACCGATGGCGAACGGCAATTCCCAGAAAGGCGGTGGATTGTTCGAACGCGAGTCGTCGGCCGACGAATGGACTTCACCGTCCAACCCGCTGCTTCAATCGTAAGCCAAACGCCTGCCGTCCACAATCGCGACGATGTTGCGGCGCGACCCTCTCGGTCGACCGTAGCGCAACCACCGGCCCACAGCGCGAACTTCGGGGCACGCGTCCTTCTCAATATGTGGGTTAGACCGTAAAATCGCGAGTTGGTTTTGAGGTTGCGGCGGTCGATCGTCCCCCCAGTGACGGGATTTCAGCAACGTGGTTGCTGTGACGGGATTCCTGTGCTTCGGGGCACCCGTGGCGCAACAAACCTTAAGCCAAGGTGCGACGAAGCACTCGCCGAATTTCTGAAAGATCGAGGTTGATTGATGGCTGTGGAATCTGCGGTGGAGCGATTGTTTAACTTCTCGGCCGGACCGGCTGCGATCCCCTTATCCGTCTTGCAGCAGGCCCAAAGCGATCTGCTGTCGCTGCCCGGATGCGGCGCGTCGGTGATGGAAATCAGCCACCGTAGTCCACAATTCGGCGCCGTTATGGAGGATGCCGAACAGCGATTGCGGCGACTCCTGGGGATGCCCGACGATTACCGCGTGCTGTTTCTGCAGGGTGGCTCGCGGTTGCAATTTTCCATGGTGCCAATGAATTTGCTCGGCGCCGATCGCACGGCCAATTACCTACTGACCGGTGCCTGGGGGAAGAATGCGCTTTCCGAGGCCGTCAAGGTAGGCCCGACCAAGGTTGTTTGGGACGGTGCAAGTACGAACTACGACCGCCTCCCGGAACGTGATGATGTTGTCGTCGACGACGACGCGGCGTATTTGCATGTCACCTCCAACGAAACGATTCAGGGCGTGCAATTCCAGGAGGACCTGGACTGGGGCACGGTTCCCGTCGTCAGTGACATGTCGTCAGATTTCCTGTCACGCCCTGTCGATGTCTCGCGTTACGGCTTGATCTACGCGTGTGCCCAAAAGAACGCCGGTCTGTCTGGCTTGACGGTCGTCATCATTCGCGAGGATCTGCTGCAGCGGAGCCAGGAGAGCCTGCCCGGCTATTTGAATTATCGGTCCCACGTCGAGGCCAATTCGCTATGGAATACGCCGCCTACGTTTGGCATCTACCTGTTTGGCCTGGTGGCGAAATGGCTGGAAGAGGAGATTGGCGGCTTGGCGGCCATGCAGACGCAAAACCAGCATCAAGCGCAGCGGCTGTACGACGCGGTGGATGCCAGTGAGGGCTTTTATCAAGGGCACGCCCAGCCCGCGAGCCGCTCGCTGATGAACGTCACCTTTCGTTTGCCGAACGACGAATTGCAGAGCCAATTTCTCGCTGAAGCGGCCGAGCATCGATTGGATGCCTTGAAGGGCCACCGCAGTGTCGGTGGCATTCGGGCCTCGATTTACAATGCCATGACCGATGCCGGGGTGGATGCCCTGCGCGACTTCATGAACGACTTCCGCAGTCGAAATGCCACTGCTTAAGGATGTCGGCTGGCGGCTGCGGACTTCCACGCCGGTTTTAATTTCGGTGGTGATCCCACGTTGCTGACGAACTGCTGCCGCCCATTTCAGAGAACCGTACTTATCACGCCGAACGAGAAGACCCATGAATCGCGTAATCGTTTTGGACAAACTGGCCGAGGAAGGCCTGGATTTACTCGAACAAGCCGAGGGCATCGAGTTTGATGTTCGTACCGGGCTTAAGGGCGTGGAACTCCGCGATGCCTTGGCGGAATACGACGGCGCCATCTGTCGCAGCGGCGTGAAGATCACACCCGAGTCGCTCGAGGGAAATCGGCGGTTGAAAGCGATAGTCCGCGCAGGCGTGGGCACCGACAATATCGACAAGACGGCTGCCACGCGACGCGGCATCGTCGTGATGAACACGCCGACTGGCAATACACTCAGCACGGCCGAGCATGCGTTTGCCCTCATGATGGCGCTCTCGCGCAACATCGCGCCGGCCAATCAGAGTCTCGTCGAAGGCAAGTGGGATCGAGGCGCCTACATGGGAGCCCAACTGGCGGACAAGACGCTGGGTATCGTTGGATTGGGGCGGATCGGGCAAGAGGTGGCCAAGCGAGCTCTTGCCTTTGAAATGCGAGTAATCGGTTACGATCCGTTCTTCTCGGCCGAACAGGCAGCGAAGTTGGGGGTCGAGTATGTGGATCATGTCGCCGACATGTTGCCCCGCGTCGACTATCTCACGGTGCACACTCCGCTGACTCCAGAAACGAGAAATCTGATTGATGTGGCCCAGCTTGATCAATTGAAGCCCGGGGTTCGCTTGATCAACTGTGCCCGCGGCGGCATCTACAACGAGGAGGCGTTGGTCAAGGGATTGGAAAGCGGCAGGCTGGCCGGCGTGGCCTTGGATGTCTTCGAACACGAACCTTGTACGGACAGCCCCTTGTTTCAAATGCCCGGAGCATTGTGCACGCCGCACTTGGGCGCCAGCACCGAAGAAGCGCAGACGCAAGTCGCGATCGAGGCCGTCGAGTTGCTGGTGAACTTTCTCTCCAACGGTGAAGTTCGCCACGCCGTGAACACCGCGGCGATCGACCCCAAGGTCTTAAGTTCGTTGCGTGGTTACTTGAATGTCGCGTATCGCTTGGGGCTGCTGTTGGCGCAGTGGCATCCCGGCGGGGCGTCGTCGTGTACCTTGGAGTATCGAGGCGAAGTCACCAAGAAAGATACTCGCCTGGTCACGTCGGCATTCTGCGCCGGACTGCTCGACCGAGCACTCGACGAAGAGCCCAATATCGTCAACGCGCAGGTCTTGCTGCGCGAACGGGGAATTGATCTGGTCGAACAGTCACGCAGCGACATGGGCGCGTTCCGATCGTCGGTTCGCGCGGAGATCGTTGCCGATGGGCGAACGTGTGTCGCCAGCGGCACATTATTCGGCAACGACATGCCTCGTTTGGTTCGCCTGGGTGAGCACCGGTTGGAAGCCTACCTCGATGGAAACCTGCTTATCTTCTTGCACGACGATATCCCTGGCATTATCGGCGTGGTCGGCACGATTTTTGGCCGGCACAACGTCAACATTGCCCAGATGGCGGTGGGACGGGCCAGTGAGAACCCGGGTGGTCCATCGTTGGGGGTACTGAATCTGGACGAAGTTCCGCCCCAGGAAGCGATCGACGAAGTCCTCCGGCAGCCGGCGATCCACAGCGTCGACGTGATCGAGTTGCCTCTCGCGGGGGAAGGCCCTTCCTGGTTGTATTGAAGTTGCACCAGCAAGCCGCGGCCACAGCCACGGGAAACGCCGCGCCGTCAAATATCTGCCGCCGCGGCGCTTGAGCAGCCAGACCACAAGTCCCTGGTGTTTGCATCCCCGGAGGCATCCCGGTGCGCCTTCGGCATTTAACCGAGGCGTCGCTGCAACGCCTGGTTGCGAGGATCGGGCGAGCCTTGACGCTACCCAATTTTCCTTACCCTACGCGCATCCGCCCTGCGTGCCGATCGCGTCGAGTTTACGGGCTGCGGGGTCTGATTAAAACGGGAAAATGGTTTGCATTAGCGAGCTTTCCCGTCTTCGGTCAGCTTTGCCGGTTCGAATGCAATTCCCCCCAACGGCTTGCCGATCTCGTTCCACAGGTAATCTCGTGAACTTCTAGAGAAGCGGTGGATCGATGGCAGCTGACATCAGCACAACGCAGGATCGGTGCGCCGCACGCGATCGCACTCCGGCGAACGACGCAGCATGTCGCGAATCGCAGCCTGGCCTTTCGAGGTTGCGGGAGCGCGACGCCGTCGACCGACACGCAGGCACGCCCGGCGATTGGCCTCGCTTGATTCAGTTGCTCGATAGTCCCGACGAGGCAATTCGCGAAGCGGCGCGCAGCGGTCTCGCGGAGTTTTCCTTCGATCGGTTCTTGGTTGAATTCGATCGATTGGACGAATCGCTGCAGGCGACCACGGGTACGCTGGTGAAACGGGTTGATCAAACGGCCTTGCGACAGTTGGCCGCCGAATTTAACTCGCCGTCGGCAGCGCGGCAGAGGCGCGCGGTTGACATGGCGATTGCAATGGACGCGGTCAACGAAATGGAGCCCGAAATCACAGCGTTGGGTGAATCGCCCGATCACACCGTCCGCTTGGCCGCGGTTGGGGCCATGTCTTGTTGCAACACGCGGCGCACCAGAACTGCCTTGGAGGGGTTACTCACAGACCGCTCGGCGGTGGTGCGCGAGGCGGCCGAAGGCGTGCTGCAAACGTTTGCGTCCCGTCAGTCCGAGGCGTCCGAGCTGCCCGCGGCCTAAGGTTCAAGTTTCCCTGCGATGAACTCGGCGATCGCCGTCTCAAGGAATCGGATGCAGCAGTAACGCTCGAGCGGCCAGCTTACTAAATGGCCGAGCCCGATTCACTACATGGCCGAGCCCGATTCAGCAGCGCACACCCCGTCAGCGAGACAGGCACCTTTTTCGCCGACCGGCGGTTCTTCCGCAGTTGAATCTTATGGGCGGCGAAAAACGAGCCGGTCCCGGATTGTCGCCGGATTGCACTCGGTCATTTAGTAGCTCGAGCCATCCTTACCGGCCTTGGGTGGTTGTCGTTCGCGGAATTTTCCCGACACGTTCCCGGATGATTCGCGAGCTCGCCCTTCGGCAGGTGGGATCTTGAACTGTGACGAGTCGGCATTCTTACCCAAGCCCAGCGTCCGGACTTCCGGGTTATATCCCATCCAACTGAGCAATTTGTCGATTGGGATCACCTCGACGCCGAAATCCTCTGCTTCGCTGATCATGCTGGAGAACGCAGCGAGCGACTTGAGGTCGCTGCCTTCGGTGGGGCGATCTCCGCGGACGAGATACCGTGTGCTGCTCGAGAGTTTGCCCTCGACCGATCCGTCGTCGTGCACTTCGGCGTCGATGACCGCACCACTCATTGTGATCAGGTTGCGAATCAGGTCGCGGTCGCTACGTCGGTCGCCGTCAATGTCGAATTTACCGGCCAGGGCAAAGCGGACCTTGCGTCCGGGCCGCCAGGCTGGCGAGAAGACCTGGTCGCCGGGAAGAATCGGGTCAGCGGGCGCGTCATACACAATCCGCGCTTCGGCCAAGTGCTGATCCAGGACTTTGGTAACTTCGATGCTGGCCTTCCGCTCGCTGCGTGAGACGCCGTTCACTGCCTGGTCGTAGACACTGAAGAGTGTTTGTCGGCGGAGGCCGTCTGCCAGGCCCAGGTTGATCCAAACGGTGGCGGATCCTTGGTTGACCCACGTGACGCGTCCGTCGGCGACTTCAAACGGCTCGTCACGCATCTCGACGATCGTCTTGGTCTGATCTTCGATCACGGTGTTGAGCTTCTTGATGTCTTCCTGACGCTGAGAAAGTTTCTGGGTCTCGGCGACAAGTTGTTGTTGTAGTTTGGTGCGTGTGTTGTCAAACGTTGCTTTCAAGTTGGAGCTGTCGTCACGAATGCGAGTCGTCTCCGTGTTGAAATCAACACGCGCCGCGGCGAGATCGTCAACCGCCTTTTGCATATCTGCCTTGGCAGCCTCGGCGTTGGCTTGCTCGTCCTTAATCATCTTGTCGGCTTTGGCCTGGTCCTTGGTCAGCGTCGCGGTCAGTCGTGAAATGTCCCGGTTTCGGTCCGACAAGGCAAAGATGAGGTTGCGCGGCAAATGTTTGAAGTTGAGTTCCTCGGGTGGCAGTCCTTCGCCAAAAGTGGACATGGCATCTTGAAATGACTTTTCGACGCGTTGGACGGTTTCGTCGGCCGCCAGATTCGCCATGACCGAGTCCAGGCCGTCCTTGGAGAGGGTCTCCTCCCCAAGAATATGCAAGAAATATTGGTTCTTGAAGTTTTCGTTCGCCGCCGTGTCACTGGCGATTTTTTGCTTCGAAAGCGCATCCGCCGCCGTCTTCCTGGCTTCTTCGGCATCGCGATAAAAGAAGAACGTCGTCGCAGCGAGGACAACCGAGACCATCACGAAGATGATGACGGCGATCTGTAGACCTTGACTATCACGACCAGCCATTGTGTGCTCCTAAAATGCGGCAACGACGCGTTCAAAAGATCCGTTCCGAAAGCCAGTCGGTTCGGCAACGTTGCGACGTTTACCGTTCATTCGTCACAAATTGGTGAGTTATTC
>JAUIHJ010000220.1 GCA_030432015.1 bacterium | reverse complement strand
CGCGCCGTGCAACAACAGGCCGAATCGGAGGGCCGCCCGATTCTGATACACATCAACCATCCAAATTTCGGATTTGCCATGACGGCGGAGGACCTGGCAGGCGTCGTGGAAGAACGTTTCTTCGAAGTCTACAACGGTCATCCCGGCGTCGAGCATCTCGGCAGCGAGGTGCGGCCGGGTGTGGAACGACTATGGGATATTGCCAACACGCTTCGTGTCGCGGAATTGGCGGCACCGCCTCTGTACGGCGTCGGCACGGACGACAGTCACGAGTACCACGGCCGGCCGGGCAGCCATCCCGGGCGTGGGTGGATCATGGTTCGGGCCCGTCATTTGACCCCCGAGTCACTGTTGCGGGCGATCAATTCTGGCGATTTCTATGCCTCCAGTGGTGTGACATTAAAGGATGTCGCATTCGATGCAGATGGCAAACGCTTGAAGGTCGTCATTGACGCGGAAGCAGGCGTGGAATACCGCACGGACTTCATTGGCACGCTGATCGACTACGATCGCGATTCGGAACCGCGCGTCGGCAACGATGGCAAACCGTTGATCGCCACCCGCAAGTACTCGGCCGACGTCGGGCGCACGCTCAAGACGGTGGAAGGGGCGGCGGCCGAATATCAATTGACCGGCCGCGAACTTTACGTCCGGGCGGTGGTCACGTCAAACCGTGCGGTCGCCGACCCCTCGTTCGAGAATCAGCGGCAGCAGGCGTGGACACAACCGGTCGGTTGGTCGGCGCACGTGAAGCGTTGAATTGCCATCATTCCCTTCGAGGAGATTGTCCTTTGCATCGCAACCTGACCTACCAGCAACTCGGCTTGCTGTTGTTCGGTTTCTTCACGCTCGGCTGTAACCCACCCGACTCGGCGACGCTCCCGAGTCATGAACCCGAGCCTGGACTTGAGCAGGCAGTTGCAGAGGCCAGCCCCCCACCGACGGCGACCACGACGCACCCCTTCGCGGGATTGGGCATCATGGTCGGCGAGGTCACACCGCACCAGGCGCTCGTGCAAGTCAGGCTCACCGAATCGGATCAGTTGGTCGTGGGCGACGTGGAGGGCATGGCGGGCGTTGTCGAATTTGTGTTGACGGCGACCAGCATTCCGGATCAACCTGATGCCACAGCCGCTGCAACCCACGTCGTCGCGGCAGTCGCCGATCATGATTTTATCGCCCGGGCCAAGTTCGAAGACCTGGCACCCGGGACGGCCTACGCCTGTCAGACCCGCATCGGCGCCGACGTCGAACAGCTGAAACCCGGTCCACGCGCCACGTTCAAGACGTTACCCGGTCCGACACGCGACGATGCGGTGCAGTTTGTTGTCGTCACCGGCATGAACTATGCCAAATTTCACGGCGACAATCGCATCGACCGTGCCATCCATTTGGTTCAGAACAACACCGACTT
This sequence comes from bacterium, assembly GCA_030432015.1. GTDB lineage: Bacteria > Planctomycetota > Planctomycetia > Pirellulales > Pirellulaceae > ARS98. The sequence goes on along the minus strand of JAUIHJ010000220.1, from coordinate 9,637 downwards.
ACCACAGCCCTACCAGGGACCGGACAAACAGCTCGGTTACCCGGCGCTGGCCACAATTTTGAAACTCAAGCCCGATTTCTTCGTGGGCACGGGAGATAACGTCTATTACGACACCCCGAAAGAACCGCGAGCGCAAACGGTGGTTGAACTCAGGCAGAAATGGCACGAGCAGTTTGTCCAGCCCCGATTTCGCGACCTCTTCGCCGCGGTCCCCACCTACTGGGAGATTGATGATCATGACTACCGCATTGACGACGGCGACAATTCGGGCGATTACGACCCGTCGCCCGAACTTGCGCGTCGCATGATGCGGGAACAACTTCCGTACATGGCGCACGATGACACCAACGCGAAGACCTACCGTACGCATCGGGTCAATCGCGATCTGCAGATCTGGCTGGTCGAGAATCGCATCTATCGCAGCGATAATGCCATGCCGGACGGGCCGGAAAAATCAATCTGGGGGACCGAACAAAGAGCCTGGCTCATGCAGACGCTTCAGGAAAGCGACGCGACGTTCAAAGTCTTGATCTCGCCCAATCCGATGATCGGCCCCGATGATCGGCGTAAGTTCGACAACCACACCAACGTCGCGGGCTTTCAGTATGAGCGCGATGCGTTCTTCGATTGGTTGAATGAAACCGGCATCGCCCAACAGAATTTCTATATCGTCTGCGGTGATCGGCATTGGCAGTATCATTCGATCCACCCGAAAGGAATCGAAGAGTTTTCCTGCGGCGCTTTGGTCGACGCCAATTCGCGACTCGGCCGGAAACCGGGCGATCCAAGTTCGACCGATCCAGAAGCCACAATCAAGCAGGTCTATGCCCAAGCAGAACGCTCGGCTGGCTTCCTGCTGGTCAAAACTACGCCAGCCCAGCCCGACCTCCTGGCCCAATTAACATTCCGGTTCCATGACGAATTCGGCGAAGTCCTGTACGAACACGTTAAGACGAAGGGCACACCGTAGCCTTACGCCAGTGGCAACATCGGCCTAATCGGTCGTTTTCCGCGAAAATCGCCGACTCCGGGCAGCCGGAATGATGCACAGCGTCCTCAACTTCTGCTACGCTGAAGGGTTGTTTAGCGCGCCGCGGAGGCCACCGTTCCCAGCCTTGCGCGGCGCGTCATTTCATTGCGAGTCGGATCCACGTCATGGGTCATCATTAGCGGGAGTGTGCGGATGTCTGCCCTTTTCGCGACCGTCGTCCTGTCGACGGCTCTCATTGGTCAGTCCGAGGCGATCGCAGCCGGTGCCGCCCCCATGGCCGATTCCGAGCCGGCTGCTCAGACTCAGGCACGGATTGCCGCAGCGATCAACGAGCTGGGGGACGACCGGTTTATCGTCCGCAAGCTGGCATCGCAGCGGCTCTGGCGAATGGGGCTGGCGGCCGAACCCGCGTTGCGCGAAGCCGCCAGGAGCCGCGACCGAGAAGTGCGCAACCGCGCGCAGCGGATTCTAAATGATTTTGATTTCGGGATGATCCCCGGAGTGCCTGCCGACATCCTGGTCTTGATCCGCCAGTTTCGCGACGGCGACGCGAGCCAGCGACAGAACGCGTTTGCGCAGCTTCTGTTGGCGCAACAATTTGACACCGTGGAAAGCATGCTGCGTCTGGAGCGTGATCCCAACGTTCGCCGCGCGTTGCTGGTGCAGTTGTTTGGCGACGCCAACGCGGTTGAACGGTTTATCGAATTGGATCGTGTCGAAACCCTGATCACGACGGTTGGCGCGGATCAGGATGAACGATGGCGTCGCACCATGATGGCACGCGTCTTATCGACGCCCAAGATGCTGAGTCGCCTGATCGAAGCGGGAAAGCTGAACACGCTCCTGGAGTTCATTCAAGCAGAGACCGATGCCCTGGCGCGTAAGCAGCTACTGGTGACCGTGCTCAGGGCCCCTGGCACCGTTGCAGCGCTGATCAAGAACAATCAGCTTGAATTTACCTTCGCCGCCCTGATGGCAGAGAAGGACAAGGCCGTGCGCGGCGAACTGCTGCTGGTGCTGTTGGCCGCACCCGACGCAACCGCCGCGATCTTGGAAGCCGGAAAGCTCGATCAAGTTCTGGAGTTCGCCAAGGAGAACTCGGAATCACTCGTTCATAAACGAATTCTCGAGCAGCTGTTCAATACGCCCAATGTCGTGGCAAGGCTACTGGAATCACCCGGCTTCGACGCCCTCATCAAGATGGTCCGTGGCGAGCAGGATCCCAAGACGCGCGGCGAACTCCTGGCGAATCTGATGATGTCCCGCGGCATGCAGAAGCACTTGACCGCCAATAACAAGAATGGCCTGATTGTCACGCTGGCGGAAGAGGAAACCGAGCTCGACGCCCGCCGTGCGTACTTAGATCGCCTGTTCGAATACGGCAACATTCTCTATTCGCTCAAATCGACCGAGACGCTGAGGAGCCTGTGGGACCTGGTCAAGACCGACCCTGATCATCGTTGGCGGACGGTCGCCATCTCGCGCATGCTGGTAACATCGCGGCTGACCCAACTCTTCGACGACGATAAGGAGGTCAAGTGGCTTCTCGATTGGCTCGTTGATGAGCAGCAAAACGACACGCGCAGCAAACTGCTTGTCGCGATTCTGAACAACTACACCCTGAGACGAAAGTTGGTGCAGCAGGGACATTTTGGCCAGATTCTTACGCTCGTGAGGAATGAACCTGAGGCGGCGCGCGGCAGCCTGCTAACTCAATTGATGTCATCGTCGGACGCCGCCAAATTTTTCAAGGATCAAGAGACAACCGGTGAACTGATTACGCTGGCAAACGAATTCAAGGACGCCAAGTCACGAAACATGTACGTTTCCGGCCTGTTTCGCAACCACTGGGCCACCGCGGCCCTGATCGAGCACGGGCATTACGACGCACTGGCGCAGCTTGCCAAAGGCGCTAGCAACGCCGTCGATCGAGCGATCCTGTTTGGCGACTTTGTGCGGACGCAACCGGTCATCGAGCAGTTGAAGAGAAATGGCGAATTGGATTCGCTGATTGAACTCGCGACCGAGGAGACCGACCAGGATGCCCAATTCGAATTTCTCAAGCGACTTTACAGCAACCAGATTGGCTTGGGCGCCCTGATCGAAGCCGGACATTTTGAAAAGCTCTTGGAGCTGGCGGAGAACACACTGCAGCCCGCTCGTCGCAACACCCTCTTGGTCGCATTCTACAGCGCCTCGCAGGTGGTCGCCGCATTGATTGAAGCGGGTGAGATCGAAACGTTACTGACATTCATCACGTCCCAACAAGACCCCAGCTCGCGACGTCAGGTGCTTCAGCGTCTGTTCTACAACCAGCAGGCCATTGGTGCGTTGATCGACAAGGGACAATTCGAGACCCTCTTGAAGCTGGCAACCGCGGAGAAGCACCCCTCGTATCGCGCCTCGATGATCGGCGCATTACTGGGTTCGCCGCCCGTCGTCAAACACCTGACCAGCAAGGATCAACTGGGATCTGTCTTGAATCTCGTGACGCGAGAGCCGGACGCAAGTTCGCGTGAACAACTGCTCACGTACATCCTGAGCCGCTCGGCGACGGTCACGGCCTTGGTCGATAACGGGTATCTCCCGTCACTCCTGAAACTCATCAACCAGTCGACCGGCAGCCGGCGGGAACAGTTATTGGGCCAGGTCCTGCTGGTACCCAAAGTGTTGGAACTGTTGGCCGCACAGAAACGGCTGTCCCTGGTGTTGGCCGTGGTCGAAACCAGTGCCGACGGCAATGGCCAGACCAGCTACTTGCAGCGATTGTTCTATAACACCAATGCACTCACGCTGCTGATCGGTCAAGGTTTCTTCGACGACCTGTTAGAGCTGTCGCTTCGCCAGAAAGAGCCAACCTTCCGTGCGATGCTGCTGGGCCGGCTGTTTTCCCTGGATTTGGCGACGCAGCAATTGGTCAAGAGCAACCGTGTGGACTTCTTCCTGACGACGCTGAAGGGGGAGTCGTCGGTGGATGCGCGACGAAATCTGCTCACCCAGCTTGTCCGCAGCAAGTCCGTGATGGCGGCGCTGATCGAGTCAAAACAGATGGACGTGCTGATCACACTCTGCCTGAAAGACGAAGATGACGCCAAACGACGCGCGCTGCTCGGCGAACTGCTCGCGTCGCCCGCTGTACTCGCCCATCTGGCTGACACCAATCGCCTGGAAACGGTGTTGACCGAAGTCCTCGCGGAAACGGATCAGGCTAAGCTGCGACCGATTCTGGAGCGTTTAATGACCAGTCGCGAGTCGATGCGGCTGATGGCGCAGCACAAGCAATCCGATCGCCTGGTTGCGCTGGTCGAGTCAGGCCTCGATGAAAATCATCGCAAGTTGCTGCTCAGCCGCCTGGCCAATAATCGCAGCGGTGTCCAGTGGCTGGCTTTGGCTGGAAAAGCGAATTTGCTGATTGACGCGATTCGAGCGACCGAAAACGCCCGCCGCGGCTACTTGCTGCGGAACATTCTTTACACCAGCGAAGCGCTCGAAGCACTGCTGGCCAGCGGCCAATTTGATGTCTTGCTGAGCTTTATTGACGAAGAACCCAACGTCAGCATGCGTCGGTCAATGACGTCGACCCTGTTGTTCTCCCCGGTGTCTCTGGATTACCTGGCGGGCGCGAACCAGTTATCACGCGTGTTTCAGCATGTGGACAAAGAAGCGGATGACAATCTCCGCCGCCAATGCATTCAGGCATTTGTCTACCGGACCGAAGGGCACCGCCTATTCCGCCATGCTATCGTCGCGGAGGAGCTCTTGAAGCTTTGCAAGCTCGAGACGGCCGGCAATCAGTCTTCGTTTGTTCGGCAGATCATGGCCGTTTCCCGGATTCGCCAGGGTGTGGTTCAGGCCGGGAAAGCCGACGTTCTCCGCGAGTTTGCCGCCATGGAACCGGACGCGTCACGTCGCCAATCCTACCTGCAGCAACTGTTGTATTCGCCCGCTGGCGTCGTTGCCTGGCATCTTCAGCGAGGTGAATACGAGCGAGTGGTCGCGTTGCTGACTGAACACGCGCAGGATGATCTCGGTCGAGTCCGGCTGGCCGCGTACCTCCGCAGCCGCAATCAACTGGACGACCGCATCGCCGCCCTGCAACGGCAATTACAAGAGGACCCTACGGAGGTCGATCAACGTCTGTTGCTCTATCTGGTCCGCGCGCAAGGCAACCTTCCGGAAGCACAGCGGTTGGCGTCTGCGCTAGGCGACGATGGATTCTTGCGGGCCGTTTTGGTCGAACGCCAAGCCTGGCACGAGGCCGCCGCACTGCAATCTGGTGCGGCCTGTCCGCTGCCCATTCCCATTCCCACCACACGGGTCTACGCAGCGCCCTATCGAGAGATCGAAGCGCTCGGTTACACCGCGACGTTCCAGCGCTTGGCCGGCCTCGAGACCGCCTTCAACGAGACCATCGAAAAGATCCTGCAATTCCAGGAAAAGCACGCGTCGGATCGGAATCTCGCCTGGCACTGCGCCGAAGCCCTGTTGCTTAATGACTGTGTCGACCCGGCGCTCGCGTTTCTCCGCGAGTCACATCCCAGGCGAGCGTTCGCCCTGTATACGTACCAACACCGTTACCAGGATGCTTTTCAGCTCGTCAAGCTGCCGATCACCGCGACCCAAGATGCCCAGCTGCAACATCAGCCCTCAAGTGAGACCACAACTCCCGACCGCGCGTGGTTCGATCGACTGCCGAGCCAGGAAGCCGACGAAGAAGCGCAGACGCGGGATCGATTCGAGTTCGCGCTGCATATCGCCCGAGTCCTGGATTTATTGGGGCGAACCGATGATCGCAATGCGGTGCTGACCGTCTTGACAGCACTTGTAGAGGAAATGCCCACCCCGACCAATTCCACACCGCCCGCCAATGCCTATTGGGAATTGATGAGCCAATCGTTCCTGCAGATGGGCCTGATCCAGGAGGCGTGGTCCATCGGCGCGCGGACGGTCACCCTAAGATCATCAACGCCATCCCTGCTGACGCGGCTTTACAATCGCCGGTATGCCGAGGCCAACGCCTGGTGGCAGTTCTTGCGAGCTGAACAGCCGAGCGAGTCCGTGGTGGACGCCTTGGATCGCCTGCATCGCCTGCTCGATCCACAGCCGGATGAGGCCGCCGGCGAATTTGTGATCTTGGCCGAACTGGCAGAGCAACACGCGAAAACACTAAGTGGCATCTCGCGGCAAACGTATCTGGTGGGAATCGCCACCACTTGCCGCGGACGGGGCGAAACAGAAATCGCCCTGCGATGCCTGCAAGGAATCGAAGCGTCTTCAACCGCTGCGATGCTGCATGCAGACATCCTGGCCGATCAGAATCAGCCATTGCATGCGGCCCGTCTTTACGAGCAAATTTGGGAAGATGATAACGCGGAGTTGGCGGCGCTGTACCTGTCCGGCCACTGCTATGAACAAGCAGGACGAACCACCGAAGCCGTGCACCACAAGCAATTGGCGCACGAACTCGCACTGGACGGCCGTGCCCGTCACACCATGGCGACCAAGCTGGCCGAGCGAGGGTTGTTGGCGGCCGCCATTGACCAATGGAAGTTCCTCCGCGTCGCGGCGCCGTTCGAACACCTGGAACTGAACGATGCCGCCCGGCGGTTGGCGCTTGCTCAGCCCGAACACCCTGACGTGGCTGCCACGCGGTGGCAGCACTACATGCTGGGCGATTTGCGCAGCGAGTATTACATGCTGGAAAACGAAGGATACTTGCGAGTTCCCAGCAACGTCCATCGGCTGCAGGCACTGGCAGCGGTTCAAACCGGCGATCTGGAAACCGCTTCGCGCCGGATTGGCCTGGCAGCTGCCATGACCCCAGGGGATACGACGTTGGCCGAAGAACTGACGCCAGCCTTCGATCAGGCCGGAAAGGCGGAATTTGGAAACGCCATATTCGATACGCTGTACAACGGCTACGAAGCAGCCTGCAAACAGTTCCCCGGCAGCGCTTACTTACACAACAACATGGCGTGGCTGGCGGCGCGTTGCGGCCGGCAAATTGATGTCGCCATGGAGCATGCGACCCGAGCGGTTGAACTGGCGCCTGAAAACGGTGGCTATCTGGATACCCTGGCGGAGGTTTACTTCCGTCAGGGTAACCGCGAAGCGGCGGTCCGATATTCAAAGCTCGCAGTACAATTCTCACCTGATCGCGAGTCACTTCGCGAACAACTTGCCCGATTCATCAACGATCCACTGCCGTAGTCCCGTGATCGGTCACCGTTCCCTTCAATAGGATTACTTGCCAACGAAAAATGTCCACGCTGGAGTCTGTCCGGCATTTGGTCGAATGCAGAGCCGACCTGCCCACCGTCCAGCTTGTCTTGACCATTTCCACATCGCCTCGATAGGAATCGCTCATGCCAAGGATCACACGTCGTTCGTTTCATCAATCCCTACTCGCCATCGGTGCGGGTGCCATGTGCGCTCGTGGAGCGGCGGAAGACGCGGCAGACGCTGGTTACATCGACATGCACACGCACCTCGGCCAAACGTGGAATAGCACGCAGACGCTGACGGCCGAAGTATTATTACGCTGGATGGACGCGCATCACATTGCCCGCGCCGTCGTCTTGCCGCTGGTTTCTCCTGAGTCGTCCAGCTATCCGCTGACGTCAGATTTTGTCTTGGCGGAAACCAAGCCGCACCGCGATCGGCTGATTCCGTTTTGCTCGATCGACCCTCGCACGTCGTTTCGAGGCGGACATCAGGGATTGGTTGATATGCTCAAACGCTATGTCGACGCCGGTGCCAAGGGATTTGGCGAACACAAACCGGGTATCGCCTTTGACGACCCCCGCAATCTGCGACTGTTCGCAGCCTGCGCGGAAGCCAAACTGCCCGTCCTGTTCCATTTGGACAATCAGCGCAACACCGATCAACCGGGGTTGCCGGGCTTGGAAAAGGTCCTCCAAGAGACACCGCACGGCGTTTTCATCGGCCACGGGCCTGGCTGGTGGGCATCGATTTCAGGGGATATCACGCAAGGGGGGCTTGGCGGCTATCCCAAGGGCCAGGTCGCAACCGGTGGCGCCATTGATCGATTAATGGAGAAGTACCCCAACATCTACGGCGAACTGTCTGCTGGGAGCGGCGCCAATTCCATCAGCCGCGACTTGGAATTCGGCCGGCAGTTCTTGACTCGCCGACAGGACCGCATCATGTTCGGCACGGATTTTCTCGCGCCCGAGCAGCACGTACCCCAATTCGAACTATTCGAACAACTCTTGAAACTTCCGGCTGACGTGCAAAAAAAGATCTACCGCGATAATGCCCGTCGCGTGTTGGCGTTGAGTTGATCGGTAACCGCGACCAGCACGTTATTGCCCGGAGACTCGCACTTCCACGCTGTGGCCACGGGCACCAGCACCGGTCCATCGTTTTTTCCCAGGTCGAATCCAGCTTATGAACATCCGACACATCCTGCCACTGGCGATCCTGTGCTGCAGCTCACTTCATGCCGCCGAAGTGCAGCCGAATTTCGTGTTCATCATCGCGGATGATTGCACCTTCCGAGATCTGGGTTGTTACGGTGGGCAGGCACACACCCCAAATATTGACCGCCTGGCAACCGAAGGGATGCGCTTCACGCAGTGCTTCCAGGCGGCACCGATGTGTTCGCCAACACGCCACAACATCTACACCGGCCTGTATCCGGTTAAGAGTGGGGCGTATCCGAATCATACGTTTGTGGCCGACGGCACACGCAGCGTTGTGCAGTATCTACAACCGCTCGGCTACCGCGTTGCACTCAGCGGAAAACGCCACATCGCACCGGCGTCGATCTTCGCATTTGAATCATCCGGCGTGAAAAACAATCCCGACATGGAGGCAATCGACAAACTGTTTGGCGAGTGCCAGCGGAACGAGACGCCGTTTTGTTTGTTTGCTTGTTCGAACGAGCCTCACAGCCCGTGGAACAAGGGCGACGCCTCGCGTTACGACCCCGCCACCCTGAAGCTGCCGCCGTACTTCGTGGACACGCCGGAGACGCGGTCTGATCTCTCCAAGTACCTGGCGGAGATCACCTATTACGACGGTCAGGTGGGGCAGTGCCTCGAACTACTCGACAAGCACGGACTCGCGGACAACACCCTGGTGATCGTCGTCAGCGAGCAGGGTTCGGGGATGCCGTTTGCGAAGTGGACCTGTTATGACACCGGCCTGCAAAGCGCCTGCATCGCGCGGTGGCCAGGCAGGATCAAACCGGGCTCGGTCAGTCACGCCCTGATCGAGTACATCGATGTGCTGCCTACGTTCATCGCGGCGGCAGGAGCGACACCCGATCCCGTTCTTCAGGGCAAGAGCCTGTTGCCGGTGCTCGCCGGTCAAACCAGTCATCACAAGGATTATGTCTTCGGCGAAATGACCACGCGAGGCATCATCAACGGCTCACCCCATTTTGGAATCCGATCGGTGCGTTCGGCGACCCACAAGTACATCCTCAACTTCACGCCCGAGACAACATTCACCAACGCTTGCACTCAATCGCCTTTGTTTCAGTCCTGGGTCGACCAGGCCGCGGCGGGGAACGTCGACGCCGCGGATAAAGTACGCCGGTACCAGCAGCGACCGGCCGAAGAACTGTACGCCATTGGCAACGATGTCTACGAATGGAACAACCTGGCGGACGACCCGCAG
>JAUIHJ010000219.1 GCA_030432015.1 bacterium | reverse complement strand
TCTCGGTGGTCGCAGGAAAACGAACACGTCCCAGCACTTCCATCAAGTACGCCTTCTGTCGAGGTCCTTCGTTGAATGCCTCGCCGTGCTGGGAATGGCCGGCCTTGAGTTCGTCCTCGGCATCCTTTTCTGATGCCTCCTTTTTCTCGGTATCCTTTTTCTCAGCGTCCTTTTTCTCGGCGTCTACTTCTCCGGAGTCCTTGTCCTTTGCCGCGTCCGATTCCTGGGGTTCCGCGTCGCCAGCCTTTTCTTCGGTCACTGGCTGGGTCGTGTCTGTGGGAGTGGTCGCGTTGGCGGGCTCCGGCGTTTTCGCCGGCGTTGCTGCTGGCGACTGGGCGGTCGTGCTTGCAGCTGCACTTTGATCATTCCCCGTCGCTTCCGTGTCTTGAGCACGTACCTGCATTCCAGCGAAACCGAGCAACACCAGTGCGAACATGGAACGGATCGTCATGCCAAGCCTCTTGACGGGGGGGAGTGCGGATGGGGTGGGGAACCAACCGTCTTCCGAAAAAAGGCCGACAGGTCAGGTATTCGCCAGCTCTAAGCGTAGATTGACGCAGGACTTTTTTCAATAAGCAACGAAAAAAGCTTATCCGTGACGAAGCGGCCGGGGGCGGCCGGGCAGCAGGTTCCTCGCCCGGCGCCGCCGTGAGGCCAGGTGCCGTGACGTCGGCGGAGCGGCGCACCCGCTTCGCCGCGCGGAATCAAGTGGCATCGATCGGGTCGCGCTGCCACTTCAAACCCATTTCGGTCTCCAGATTCGAGTACCAGTCGCGTAGCAGTGAGATGCTTTCGACGTAGGCGATGTACTGAACTTCTTGAGAATCGCCGCTGGCAAGGAAAAGCTGCTTGAGAACTTCTTCTTCTGGCGAGTCGCTGGCGACGCGGACCACGTAAACTTTCGCCTGGGCCATGTCGAGCGACACGCCGACTTCGCCCACATCGAGCGAAAAGATCTCCTTCATCAAATCCTGGCCAGGGTTTTCGATGCCCTCAATATCGCTCAAGACCGGGGCCCCTCCTCCTCCAGGATTAAAGCCGGTCGACATCCAGCTGAAGTCGGGCGGTTGGATCACGGTGCGTTCGCTATCCTCGGCAAACGCCTCGGCGAGCGACTTCTTGCTCTGATTGAGTTCTTCCTGGAGGCTCTTGGCTTCTTTCTGGGCGACCTTGCGTGCCTCGATGAGTTTCCACGCGGCTTCAACCTCCGGCCGTGCTTCGGCAAAGTCGGGCACGTAGGGCTCTTCACCATCCGTTTTCCAATACAGGAACTGAATGCCGGATTCACTTCCACTGATCGTGGTCGGACTATAGCGGCGGACGCCTTCAGCGAAGGCGAGATCGGTGAAATTCTCGCGGGTGGGAGGCCACGACGTGTATTGCATGTTAAATGCCTCGCCCAACTCATAGCCGGGCTGTTCGCCATCGGCGGATCCATTAATCTCGATCGCATCGACCAAAGGAATCTGGCCGACCGTCAGGCCGTGTTGTGCTGCCAATTCGGTCACATCGACCGGACCTGCCGGTTCGGCATCATCGTCTTTGGATTGCGTTTCACGGAGGGCGCTGCGTTTTGCTCGCCCCAGTTTCGTGACCTGACTGCGCAGCTCACTGAGCGCCTTATCAACACGTTCCTGCGCGGGCTTGCGGGCTTCGATCTCAATCAGTTCTTCGCGAATCTCCTCGCGCAATTGGTCGTCGAGCGGCCGGACTTTGGGAGGCTCGCTGGTCGCCGGAGGCGTCGCCCCGGGTGCTTCGGCGTCAGGTGTGGCGGCGTCAGGTGTGGCGGCTGGGGCTGTTTCGTCCCCCGTCTTTGTAGCGGACGACGCGGCCGGAGTTGCCGGGGCGGCGGCAGGCGTCGCGTCGGCGGCTGGCGCGGTCACGGTTTCGTCGCCGATCGTTTCCTTCGCCGGCGTCCCAGCTTGGGGAGCCGCTTTGGCATCCGTCGTTGCCGCCTCGGCTTGGGAATCGTCGGCGGCTGGCGGTGTCGGCGGCGCGTCCGTCGCCACGGGCGGCACGCTGGGCGTTTCCGGCGCGGCGGCGGGGGGCTCATTCTGCTGGCCCTGGGTCGTCACAAAGTACTCGGCTTTCGCAGGCATCCGCCGCGCTTCACCGGGTGACTCGGCCGGCGCATCTGGCGCTGGCTCGGCTGGTGGCGTTGTAGCAGGTTTCGGTTCGGCTGGTGGTTTGTCTGCTGGCGGCGCAGGTTCCGGCGCCTCGGCGGCAGCATCATCGGCGGCAGCCGCGGGGGCCGGCGCATCGTCGACCGGTTTCTCGTCGACCGGTTTCTTGTCTGCCGGCTTTTCGTCGACCGGCTTTTCGTCCGCCGGTGCGGCACTGGCGGGGGCTTTCTCATCCGGCGTTTTGTCGGCGGGCGGCTGGGGTGCGGGATCATCCGCGGGAGGTACCGGCGCGGGGTCGGGATCCGCCGGCTTCTTGGCGGTGTCCTTGTCGGCAGCGTCGCCCTGGGTGGTGTCAGTCGCGGTTGAATCACCATCGAGGTCCGCATCATTACCGTCGCCTGCGGCTGGCAGATCAAGGGCCCGGTACCGCACGTCCTTATTCTCTTCGTAGTGCTTTTCGATCGCTTCGTCGGTGATGGTAACCTTGGCCTTCTCTTCTTCGAGAAATTTGTCGAAATCTACGCGAACAAATTGAAAGGCGGCCTTGCGTCGCTGTTGAAAACCGGGTTCCGGCGACTCCGGAAAAGAAAAACGATTCTTGCCCTCTTCGTAGAGTGCCTTGAGCTGCTGCTCTGTTGGTGCGGCAACCTGGTCAACATAATCACGAACGTCGAACGCGACCGCTTCGATGCTGACGCGACGATTGAGCCGCTTAAAATAATCCCATGCCTGGACCGGCTGGACCGTGCCGTAGGGTGCGACATAAAGGCCGGCTTCGGCCATCGACCGCACCCGCTGGGCCATCAATTCCACTCGCAACTGGTTCAGCAGTTGTTGCAGGCTGAACTGTCCACCCAGGCTTTCTTTAAAAATGGCGCCCATCTCGTGCGTCCGGATGGTGTCATCGCTCAGCTGTTCCAGGAATTCAGCAATCGCCTCGTCGCTGACCACCATCCCCATGGCTTCGCCTTTGGAGGCCAGCAAGTGGGTGTGCACCAGATTTTCGTCCGACATCGTGCTGGGGATCCCGGGATCCACCACGCGTCCAATCTGGTCACGGCGAACTCCCCGCGGCGTTCCTTCACGACGTTGCGTTTCACTGACGACTGCAAACAGATACGAGACCGCGACGCGGTGCATCAGACGGAGCCGTTCCAGCTCCGTCTCTTTGAGCTTGCCACCTCGCCACGTGACCACCACCGGGTCACCCCCACTACCTGGTCCGGGCTGCTGGCGCAGATAGTCATCCAATGGTGGCAAGACGATAAACGCAACCATCAACATCACGCCAAAAACAACCAAGAATATGTACTGATGCTTGCGAAACATCGAAAGCGGATTGGACATTTTTGTCACTCCAAAGTCGGACTCACCCACAGCACGCGGGCTTGACAGAGCGTTCTGTCGCGTATTATTGATTTGCCATGTGGAAGCATCCACACGGTTGTGCAGATTGTATGGCTCGTCGACGTAAATTCAATCCCAAAAAGGAGTGTCGGACGATCTGTCGGTTTTCGGTTGCGATGCATCGGTCGATTATGACAGCCAACCTGTACGAGCTGACGAACGCCACCCGAAAGGCGTGATACTAAGCAAGGCCCAGACGCAGGTTTGCTCAGGCGATTCTCTTTCTCGGCTGATTTCTCGAAGTTTCCGGCCGCAAGGGCTGGATTTTTCTAGGAAACCCAACAACTTCCCACTCGACTTAAACATCCCCTCCACCCCGCTTTGTGTAACTACCCAAAAGATGGCAAATAAAGAAAATGCCGCGTCCGGAAACGCACTGGTCATTGTCGAATCGCCCGCCAAAGCTCGCACGATCGGCAAGTTTTTGGGGAAGGGCTATACGGTGGAGGCCAGCGTCGGTCACATTCGTGATTTGCCCAAGGGTCGCAAGGAAGTTCCCGAGGACTTAAAGAAAGAAGAGTGGGCCTATCTGGGTGTCAATGTGAACGATCGCTTTACGCCGATCTACATTGTCCCAGACGACAAGAAGCAGCAGGTGAGCAAACTCAAGAAGGCCCTCAAGGGATGCTCCGAACTCTACCTGGCGACGGACGAAGACCGCGAGGGGGAAGCGATCAGCTGGCACTTGCTGGAGGTGCTCAAGCCCAAAGTTCCAGTCCATCGATTGGTGTTCCATGAAATCACCAAAGAGGCGATTAGCGAGGCTTTGGCGAATCCCCGCGACGTCGATGACGCCCTGGTGCGAGCTCAGGAGGCCCGCCGCATTCTGGACCGCCTCTACGGGTACGACGTCTCACAACTGCTTTGGAAGAAGGTTGGTCGCGGGCTGTCGGCCGGCCGAGTGCAGAGCGTTTCGGTGCGTCTGATCGTCGAGCGTGAACGGGCTCGTATGGCGTTCAATTCAGCCACGTACTGGGATGCCACAGCGTTGTTCGCCACCGACAAGAACGAAGAGTTTTCGGCGACGTTGACGACGGTCGACGGGCGGCGAATTCCTGCCGGCAAAGACTTTGATGCCGCAACCGGCAAGCTCAAAGACGACTCAATGCTGTTGTTGGACGAGGCAGCCGCCAAGGCCTTGGTGGAGAAACTTCGCACGGCCGAATTTCGGGTCGCCGCGGTCGACCGGAAGCCATTCAAGTCGCAGCCCGCACCGCCGTTTACGACCAGCACGATGCAGCAGGAAGCCAACCGCAAATTGGGCTTCACGGCCAAGCGAACCATGCGTGCCGCCCAGGGCCTGTACGAAAATGGTCACATCACCTACATGCGTACCGATTCGACCAATCTGGCCGCGGTGGCGGTCGATGCGGCCCGCGATCTGGTCCGTTCTGAATACGGCGATGACTACCTGCCGGAGTCGCCGCGGATCTACAAGAGCAAGGTCAAGAACGCCCAGGAGGCACACGAAGCGATTCGCCCGGCTGGCCATCCGTTTGAACTGCCCGAAGTTGTCGGCAAGTCGTTGGCGCCGGATGAACGCAAACTATTCGAGCTGATTTGGAAGCGAACGATTGCCAGCCAGATGGCCGATGCCCGCGGGTTCCGCACAACGGTCACGGTCGAAGGCGAAGGGGCGACGTTCCGCGTCAGCGGCAAGACGATCGAATTCCCCGGCTTTCTCCGCGCCTATGTGGAAGGGTCGGACAACCCCGATGGCGAGCTGGCTGACAAGGAGACGTTATTGCCGGCACTGGTTGAAGACCAGGTGGTCGCCTGCCGGGAACTTGAGCCGCACGACCACACGACCCAACCACCGGCCCGCTTCACGGAAGCCTCGCTGACCCGCAAGCTGGAAGAGATGGGAATCGGCCGCCCGAGTACCTATGCGTCGATCATCGAAACGATCCAGGCCCGCGAATATGTCTTTAAGAAAGGCAGCGCGCTCGTTCCCACGTGGGTCGCTTTCGCTGTCACCCGGCTCCTCGAACAGCATCTCGAATCGCTGGTCGACTACCAGTTCACGGCCCAGATGGAAGACTTTCTGGACGCGATCAGTTGTGGCGAAGCCGAACATGCGGACTACTTGCAGAAATTCTATTTCGGCAACGGAACCCCCGGCTTGAAGGCCCGTGTGGCTGCCAAGGAAGTCGAGATCGACCCGCGTTTGATGAGCCGTTTTCCGGTCGGAACGCCAACTTCGGGCGATCACCGCGAAGAGATTGTCCTGCGAGTCGGCAAGTACGGCCCCTTCCTGGAGCAGGGTGAACGCAAGGCCAGCTTACCGGATGGCATGGCGCCGGACGAAGTTACGCTCGAGCGATCCATTGAATTGCTCGACGCCGGCATGACCGACGACGAACCATTGGGGACCTGCCCGGAGACGAACAAGCCGGTCTATCTCAAAGTCGGCCGCTTCGGACCCTACGTGCAACTGGGTACCCCGGACGATGAAGAGAAACCCAAAAACGCATCCTTGCTCCCTGGCATCAAGCCGGAAGATGTCACCTTCGAAGTGGCCTTGAAGCTCCTGTCGTTGCCGCGGGAAGTCGGCAAGCATCCCGAAAGTAGCGAACCAATTGTGGCGCAGAACGGTCGCTACGGCCCGTACATCAAGTGCGACAAGGAGACCCGTTCACTGCCGGCCGAAGTTTCTCCGCTGGACATTACGCTGGAGCAGGCATTGGCGTTGCTGGCTCAACCCAAGACACGTGGACGCGCCGCCGCCAAACCACCGATCAAAGTCTTCGAGGAATCCCCGGTTACCGGCGAGCCGATCCGACTCTTGGAAGGACGCTACGGACCCTATTTTGCCGATGGCCAATCCAACGCGTCCCTGCCGCGTGGGATGGACGTCGAGGAAGCGACCTTCGAATTGGCCATTCGACTGTTAGAAGAGCGAGCAGCCAAGGGGGGCACAAAGAAGAAAAAGAAATCCACTAAAAAGAAGGCAACCAAGAAAAAGGCCGCCAAGAAAAAGGCCGCGAAAAAGAAAACGTCCAAGAAGAAAGCGGCGGTGAAGAAGGCGGCTCCGAGCGAGGAACCGTCCGAGTCCTAGATGGCAGAGTCCTAGATGGCAGAGTCCTAGATGGCAGAGTGCAATTCGGCGACAATCCGGGACCGGCACGTTTTTCGCCGCCCATTCGATTCAACCGCGGAAAAACGGACTGTCGGCGACAAACGTGCCTGTCCCGCTGACGGGATGTGCGCTGCTGAATCTGCTCGGCCATTTAGCTGGTCGCGGGGCTAAGTCGCCACGTTTGTCTCGGCGCCGGCCGCCCCCTGCCGCCGTTGTGCGGCTCGTTGGCGCAACTTCAAGAACGCGTCGGCGAGGGATGCCGCGTTTTCAGCAACTCGCGTCGGCTCGGATGACGGGGACTCGCATGTAATCCCCTCGGCCCGCTCCCTCAAGACATGGACGATCCGAAACTTCGTTGAGGGAAGCCGTTCGTGCGTCAATATTCCTGGGGACAGGGAGCAAGAACATCGCAACCTTCAAACGCGCGTGCCAAGCCGTGACCATTGGTTTTCCCGACTCGACTCACTCTCCTGACGCCGCTGTCCGCTCGAACCGATAGATTCCCTGCCCATTGGCCGCTTCGATCGTGTAGTAGACTTCGCCCTGCTGGTCTTCGCCAAAGGACAACACGGGGATGCCGGTGGAGCCGATGCGAAAATTCTTCACCACGCGCTGGGTGGCCTGGTCATACTGCAGCGCCCAGATCTTGCCGGAAACGAAATCGGCGTACAGGTATTTCCCCTGCAACTCTGGCAATCGGCTGCCGCGATAAACGAAGCCGCCGGTGATCGACTTGCCAACTTGGTGGTCGTATTCCCAGACGGGATCGACAGGGGATTCCGGATTGGACGGCTGACCGCGGTTAAATGCATGCGTGGATTCGCGAATGCTCCAGCCATAATTGCCGCCGCGTTGAACAATGTCGATCTCTTCCCATAAATCCTGGCCAACATCACCAACCCAGATGGCGCCGGTTTCGCGATCGACGGAGAGTCGCCAGATGTTGCGAAAACCATACGCATAGATTTCGGGAAGCGCTCCGGGACGATCAATGAAAGGATTGTCCTTCGGAATGGCGTATTGCCGTCCCTCGGTTTGTCGATCGACGTCCAGGCGCAGGACCGATCCCATCCAGGTCTTGAGATTTTGTCCGTGTGCCAAGGGATCATTCCGCCCGCCGCCGTCTCCCAACGCAATATACAGGTAGCCATCTTTGCCGAACGCAATCGATCCGCCGTTATGATTCGAGAATGGCTGGGGGATCTTGATCACCACCTGTTCGCTGGTTGGGTCTGCACGATTCGGGTCGTCCCGGGAGACATGGAATCGCGATACGATCGACGTGCGTGGCTCCTTCGCCGAGCTGTAATACACATAGAACTGCCCGTTCTTCTTGTACTGCGGGTGCATGGCCAGGCCGAGCAGTCCTTCTTCGTTGTCCTTGGCCCAGTCCTGAACCTTGTCGGTGAGGTCCAGGAAAAGGTGGGTCTGACGCGTACCGGCGTCATTCGGGAAGATGTGAATCGGCCCGCGCTGGGTCGCAACCACCACGCGATTCGTGCCGTCGCCGGGATGGGTCACGACAATAGGACGTAACGGCTTGGACTTGCCACGCTCGTCGACGCTCTCCCAGCCCTCCCAGGCCAGTTGCGGAAAGGCGGAGACGCCCCGGAGTGCCAGTGTACCGTCAATTGGGTCGGGCACCGCGCCGCTGTCCGGCAACTCGCGAATCTTGATATTGCGAAACGCAACCTCGTCGCCATGATCTTGCAAGCAGAGATGCCCTGTCGTGGCCTGACCAAAGCTCGAAAACTTCGCGAACTTGCTCTTGGCAACTCGCTCGTTCCAATCCTGACTGCCAATCTGAAAGTAGTAATAGCTGACGCCGTTGAGCGCCACTTCGCACTGCGTTGGCGAGATCCGCAAGTAGATATTGTTCCACTGGCCGGGCGGACGTGAAGCATCTGAAACCGCTGGGCTGGGAATCCCGACCTGATTCTCAAATTTGATCGCCCAGGCCGGCTTGACGGGCTGATAGAGCTGGTAGAGCCAGCCCGCCTTTTGCGGATCGTGCCCGTCGGTGTTGTCCTGGATCTGAATCTCTGGCCCCGAATGCCACGGACGTGCCCCCTCTTCAGTGACGCGAAACATCAGCCCGCTGTTGCCTCCCTGGGAGATCTTGTATTCCAGAGAGAGCTCGAAGTACTTGTATTGCTTGCTGGAGACGATATCGCCGGCGTTTTTTTCGACTCGCCGCAGTTCGCCATCGATCACCTTCCAGCCAGCGCTGATTGACGCTTGTCGGTAGTTTCGCCAGCCCGCAGTCGTCTGGCCATCAAACATCAGTTGCCAACCACCTCGTCGCTCCGCTTCGGTCAATCCGTTCGCTGGGGTTGCCGACCATGCCGGGGGCGAAGCGACAAACCAGGTTAAGAGGCAGAGGGCGAAGGCGGTGCAAGGTTTCATGGCGATCTCGTCGATGTAAGGCATCGGAAGGAATGCGTTGCGGAGGGGCGGATTCGTCGTGGCAATCACGTTGGCAAGCATGGACGACGCTGTTGCCAACAAGGTAGTCGGCGGCGCGGGGCCGGTCAATTCAGCGGCGTCGCGGGAAGACACACGCCCACGTCGCCCCAACCAGGCAACCACGCACCCACCTAACCACGCACCCACCAACGTTGGTCCCCAGGCCCATGTTTTGAAGTTGCGCTTCCAGCGACTTTGAAACCCGAAACGCCAGTGAGGGATGCGGTGATGCTGAGTTCGATGTCTCGCAGCTCATCCCTCGCTGACGCGTTTTGAAGTTGCGATTTTCCAGCTCCCTCTCCCCCGAAACATTGACGCACGCACGGCTTCCTTCCTTAAAGTTTCCGATCGTCAATGTCTTGGGGGAGAGGGCCGGGATGAGGGGGATTGCGCGCGAAGCCCCCTCTTCCTAACCTTCTCCCCCAAGTTCAACTCGGCAAAGTGGAATCGGTACGCAAGGTCGATGGCTCGTTGAATTCGGGGGAGAAGGAACCAGATTCGCGCAACTTCAAAAGGCCCCTGCCAGGCACGGCAGTGGCGGTCGCTGAACGCGACTTTCATCCACGCCGCTGATCGCAGCGACGCGGTCCTGACTAAATGGCCGAACGCGATTCAGCAGCGCACACCCCGTCAACGGGACAGGCACCTTTTTCGCCGACAGGCGGTTTTTCCGCGGTTGAAACGACTGGACGGCGAAAAACGAGCCGGCCCCGGATGGTCGCCGAATTGCACTCGGCCATTTAGGACCTTACAGCGTGCACAGATCGACGTTGTCAAAGTTTCGTCCGTAGTACTGCATATAGTTGGTCTTACGCGCCAACGCGTCGATAACGTACTTGTTGAAATTGATCTTCGTAAACTTTTGCGCGCTGCCGAGGCCACCCGGGCTAAAGACATTGATTTCCATCAGCTTGTCTCCGACGATGTCCAAGCCGACCAGAAACATTCCGTCTTGAACAAGTTTAGGACGGACGATCTCGGCGATCTTCAGGTCCTTCTCGGTAACTTCCGCCGCCGCCAGTTTTCCGCCGGCGTGGATGTTGCTACGCATATCGTCACCGCTGCGGGTGCGTCGGAATGCGGCGTACTTGCCTTTAACTTGGAGCGGACGGCCATTCATCACGAACAATCGCATATCGCCATCCGCGGCGGCGGTCAGGTATTCCTGGCAGATGACAAAACCGTCTCGACTGACGGCGTCGATCATCTGATTGAGATTCGGAATATCGCTCTTTTCGACCAGGAATACACTCGCCCCGCCTGATCCCTGCATCGGCTTCAGCACGCAGCGTCCTTCGTCCTTAGCAAACGCCTTGATCTCGTCGCGGTCCCGCGTGATCAAGGTGCGCGGGCGAACTTCCTCGGGAAACAGCTGGAAGTACATCTTGGTATTGGCCTTGGCAAGCCCGTTGGGGTCGTTGACCACAATCACGCCATGCCGCATCGCCACGCGTCCGAATTCGGCGGCCGTGGTGGCAGCCCAAGGGCGGCTGAGATAATCATCCGAGGGCACGTTGCGTAACATGAGCACATCGAGTTCGTCGACGGTGATGCGCTGCGAAATGGCCTTCTTGCCGTGCAATTCGGCCAGGTAGGTTTCGGGGGACTTGTATTTCTTATCTTTCGGCGCGCAGCGTGCCCGGGCGCGAACAAACTCGTCGCGATCATAAGCCAGATCCCCGACGCCCAGCAGAAACGCCTCGTGCCCACTCTGGTGCGCCTGGTGCGCCAGTCGCGTCGTGGTGAAACCTGCTTGCTCGGTCATGACGTCGTTGACAACGAATCCAATCTTCATCACAATTCTCCGTTGATGTGAAACAGAACTGATTGTCTGTTGTTGGTAGGGTGCGTTTCCTGGTAACTGGCTGCGGCCTTGATCCATGCGGTTTCTTGCTCGTCCCTGTGGGCGCCATGGCAAGACGTCGGGAGTTCACGCGCACCTCAAGACCGATCTGCTTAGAGCTTCTGCATGGCACTCAACACG
>JAUIHJ010000218.1 GCA_030432015.1 bacterium | reverse complement strand
GCGCACACCCCGTCAGCGGGACAGGCACCTTTTGCGCCGACAGCCGGTTTTTGCGCCGTTGAATCTCCTGGGCGGCGAAGAACGAGCCGGTCCCGGAGTGTCGCCGAATTGCACTCGGTCATTTAGTGCCTGGCGGGGCCAGCCAGGGAAACCGGAACCGGAGCCCGTCAGCCGCGGGCAGGAGTTTGTCGACGCAAACATTTTCGCCGCTGCTGCGTGGCTCTCGAGCGACCAGGCAACCAACCCCCGGCGTTGCACCTCAGGCGACAAACTGACATGCCTGCGGCAACAACAAAATCACAACGTCAAAACCTGTGCGGCGGGTTTCCGTTTCCTCGGTCACCCCGAATTCCTTGCGTTAACCAAGGCCTAGATTGCGTCCGGACCTCGTTCGCCGGTCCTGATGCGGATGCAATCATCCATGGGCAGAACGAAGATTTTGCCGTCGCCAATTTCGCCCTTCTCTCCGGTTCGGCCCGCCTTAATGATGGCGTCGACGGTCGGGTCGACGAACTCTTCGTTGACGGCGATTTGCAACTGAACTTTGCGAAGCAAATTGACGGTGAATTCGTGGCCCCGATAGACCTCGGTTTGCCCCTTTTGTCGACCAAAGCCCTGGCAGTCCATGACGGTTAAGCGAAACACCTTAACATCGGTGAGGGCTGCCTTGACGTCTTCCAGTCGGTTGGGCTGAATAATGGCAATGATTAGCTTCATCAATTTTGGCTCCGCAGGGGGTAACGCCCTAGAATCTAGTCCGATCGGCTGTGGCCAGCAAGGCCGGCGTAGCTCACAGTGGATTGCGTGCTGCCAAGAAAAAACCCCGGCCCGGACAAGCGAGGCGGACGCTCATCCGAGCCAATCGGGGTATCCTTCTGGCCCAGGCAAGAGCCGAAGATTCTTTCGGGCGTGCGTTACGCCCCTTCAGGACTGGCGTGCGGCAACGACTTGATGGCTGGGCTAGTGGCTTGCGAAGCCATTCCCGGTGCAATCGTCGTTCCGCTGTGGCCTTCGGTGATCAGGTGCACCGGATAGGCGTGCATCCCGTGCTCGGTCACATCAAGGCCTTCCATTTCCTCGACTTCACTGACCCGCAAGCCAACGGTGTACTTGATCAGCAGGAAGATTCCCATGCTGACGGAAAACGCCCACACGAACGCGGCCGCGATCCCAACCAGTTGGGCCACGATCTGGGTCGTGCCGCCACCAACCAGGAGGCCCGCTTCGGTCTTGAACAAGCCGATTGCCAGCGTGCCCCACAGACCGCATACGCCGTGTACGGAGATGGCTCCGACGGGATCGTCAATTTTGATTTTGTCGAAGAACAGTACCGAACCGACGACCAGCAAGCCGCCGATGAGACCCGTGATGACGGCGAACATGGGGGACATTGCA
This sequence comes from bacterium, assembly GCA_030432015.1. Taxonomy (GTDB): domain Bacteria; phylum Planctomycetota; class Planctomycetia; order Pirellulales; family Pirellulaceae; genus ARS98. The sequence goes on along the minus strand of JAUIHJ010000218.1, from coordinate 9,711 downwards.
TCGCAGCCCGCAGTGATCGCGACGAGGCCGGCCAGTGCACCATTCAAGGCAAACGACGTATCCGGCTTTTTGAACAAGACCCACGAGGCGATTGCCGCGCTGATCGCACCCGCCGCCGCCGCCAGGTTCGTGGTCACGGCGATATAGGCGAAGTCTCCACCACCCACGGCGGTCGTGCTACCAGGATTAAAGCCAAACCATCCCAACCACAGAATGAACACACCCAGGGCCGCGATCGGAATGTTGTGTCCCGGAATCGCCTGTGGCTTGCCATCTTTGCTGTACTTGCCCAAGCGTGGGCCGATTACAATCGCACCAGCCAGTGCACACCAGCCACCGACAGAATGGACCACCGTCGAGCCTGCGAAGTCGTGGAATCCCCACCCTTCCAGCCACCCGTCGCCGTCGAGCAGACTGCCCCACGCCCAGCTACCGAAGATGGGATAGACGATGATCGTAATTGCCACCGAGTAGCAAAGGTAACCAACGAATTTGGTTCGCTCCGCCATGGCACCACTGACGATCGTGGCGGCGGTCGCACAGAAGACGGTCTGGAAGATCAGAAACGCCCAATTGAAGTTCTCAGTGCCCGCATCGTAGAAGAAGTTTGTCGTTCCGAAAAATCCCGTGGTCGTGGCACCGAACATCAAGCCGAAGCCGATCATCCAAAAGCCGAGCGTTCCGATTGCAAAATCCATCACGTTCTTCATGATGATGTTGCAGGCGTTTTTAGCTCGAGTGAAGCCGCACTCGACCAGTGCAAATCCAGCCTGCATGAAGAAAACCAGGAAGGCCGCCAGGCAAACCCAGAGCGTGTCGACATCGTGCAGCAGCGCCATTTCCGGTGTGGCTTCCGCGGCTTCTTGCGCCATCGCAAAGCCGGGTAAACAAAACAGCGTGATTGCCGAGCCAAGTGGCGCGGCGGTTCTCAATTTGGACCAGATCATTTTCTTTCTCGCCTTTTCAGAAGGAACTTCGGTTTGTATGGCGGCCCGCAGATCGCGCGACTTCGTCGACTCGGTTTGAGCCCGCCTGAAATCGCGTGCGGCCTTGTGTTCCTCCCCTGTAACGCAACGGTCGTGCCAAACCCGCCCACGCGGCCGCCAATCGGTTGTCGTTGCGTTCGTCTAGGTCGCTGGCAGCAAATGACTTAGGCTCGAATTGGTGCCGTCAGAAACATTCTCCTCGAAGACCGTTGCACGCGCGATTGCGCAATCCTAGGGCAGGCTTCGATGCGCCAGCAGGCAAGCGTCGGTGGAGAACCTGATTCGCGCAATATCAAGAACGACGCGCCCGGTTGCACGTCACCACGACCTGTCGCCAGAACGCCATGCTAAACCCGACGCGTCGGGTTGCGAGCGACGAATGCCGGTCGCTGCAGCGCCACAGCAAGAAGCACCAGCGGGGTTGCAAGAAACGCGAGAGGCCGCATGTCAGGCGACTTGCGGCCTCGTTCTGGACGAACCCCGGACGATGCCCGCGCGATCGACATCACCACGCAACTAAAACGTCACGATCGCGTCCAAGGCCGCGGTGAATTGACTGTCCTTGGTGAAGTTGTCATACGGCGCAGCCGCCGTTCCGTCTGACCAGTCCCAGCGGACTTCTGGGCGCAGGACGATGCTGGTCCGGGGAGTCCAGTTCGCCCCCAGTGTGACGCTATAGTAGTTTCCTGCCAGGTCTGCGGGGCCGCCAGGGAGCATGATTCCCAGGCCACCGGGCCCGCCGACACGGACCGGAGCGGCAGAGAGCCGCGTTCCATCGTCGTCTCGGAACCACTCGAAACGCGCCCCAACTTTCCAGCAGTCATTCAGCGTGTAAAACAGGTACTGGTTGATTCCGTACCATTCCGCGTCGACATTCGGCGCCGACGCATCGTGCTGCCGGCCATAGTCGTGTTGGAAAACGTAGTCGAGTCGACTTGTTAGGTGGTAATCCAGCACGAGGCTGTAGGCGTGGCGCGGTGAGGTGGCCGGTGGCGTGGCGCTGGGCAGTGCCCCATTTTCCTCGCCGGCGATCACCGACAGGGACAGCGAGTACCGGTCATCTTCGGGCCTGTACGTCACGCCACCAAGGAAGGTCGCCTTATCGGTCACGGCGTCCGTCTTATCCCAACCGTTCACCAATCCAGCATGCGTGGTAAGCCGATCGCCTGACCACGTCAACAAGCCGCCAGTGTGTGTGAACGGCTCGCCATACTGTCGTGTGTAGGCGTGCGAATAGAAGAAGTTGCGATTGGCCGGGACGGACTCGTAACCCATGATCGTGTAGAAATGGCCCAAACGAAAATTCAGGCGGTTATAGGCGAGGTCAACATATGCCTGCGGCATGGCCAGTCCGTACAGATCTGGATTGCCTAATCCGGTGGTCAGGCCGTTCCAGGCGTTGTCGCCATTGTCTTTGGTTTCCAGGCCGATGGACTGGGTAAAGATGTAGTCCGTTCCATATAGAAAGTCGACACGGGCTCCCCAATCGAATCCGCAACCACGACGGTCGACTTGCCGGCCCAGGGACAAGTACAACTGATTCATCATGAAGTCATCGCGATCGTTGAACGTCATCGGTCCATTGAAGCGCGAGCTGGGATTGTCGGGGTTGACGGTCCCGCCAAAGTCGACAAACCCGTCCAGGATCCAGCGATCACCGAGCCAGTTGGTCCTGCGTCGCTCCTTGCCTCCCCAGCCGATATGTTTCCCCCGATGATCTGTCAGCAGGTCTTCGCCGACATCGAGGTAGGGTGACTCGACCGGAGGGGCGACCGGCAGGTCGCTGGGTGAAGGCTGCGCCACTTCGTCTTCGTACCGGTAGTAATAGCTGTACACGTCGGCATCCATTGTCGCGGAAGCTGGCAATCGCAATTGCTGCCCGTCGGCAGGCAACGCACACAGGCAGCACGCAACGCCGGCCCACATGGCCACCGTTTTCATGTCGAGACTCCCAATCCTTGGAATCAGTCGTTGGCTGATTGGAGGGCGGTGTCAAGGCACCGCCGCGAACCATCCGTGTTCGCATGTTGGTCGCGGAATCCGCGTCGCTGGCAAACAGGGTTACCAAGACCTGCTATCGGATTCAGATTGCGGGTCAGATCAGCAGAAGGGATCGTTCGGGGGCGCAAGAAAGCAGGGGCCAGACGTTGATCCGCGCGAGTTTTCCGATTGAATCAGTGGTGCGAAGCGAGGCTGCGGGATGGACGGCCGCCGACGTCCAGGCAGGCTTTCGGCCATGCAGCGGTCATACGGGATTTGCGGGTGTTCGGGGCCATTCGTGAGACGGCAAGGCCGGGGTCACTTGGTGAAATATTCCGCAAACATCGCCTCCACAAACTCATCGGCGTTGAAGACGGCCAGATCGTCAGCCTGCTCGCCCACGCCGACGAACTTGACGGGTAAATCGAATTCCTGGCGAATCGGAATCACCACCCCGCCTTTGGCGGTCCCGTCGATCTTGGCCAGCACGATGCCGGTGCAACTGGCCGCTTCGGAAAATCCGCGAGCCTGGCTGATTCCGTTTTGTCCCGCGGTCGCATCCAAGACCAGCATCGCTTCGTGCGGCGCGTCAGGAATCTGTTTGCTGATCACGCGGCGGATCTTACCGAGTTCCTGCATCAAGCTGGTTTGTGTCTGTAGGCGACCTGCGGTGTCGATAATGCAGACATCCGCTTGAAGTTCGATGGCCCTGGCGACGGCGCGATGCGCGACGCTGGCTGGGTCACTGGCGGGCTCGCCCTTGACGATCTCCGCACCGAGGCGTTCCGCCCAAATCGTCAGCTGTTGCACGGCCGCGGCGCGAAAGGTATCGGCCGCGCCGAGCACCACCGAATTCCCTTCCCGAATGAACATCTGTGTCAATTTTGCGATCGACGTTGTTTTTCCGGACCCGTTGACACCAACGACCAGGATCACCGTCGGTCCATTCTCCGCATGCTGGATCGGTGCATCCGGTTGCCGCATCAGCGCCAGGAGCTGGTCCTTGACAATCTGCAGGGCGGCCGCCATTTCGATCTTTCGGCTGCGGTATTCGGATTTTAGCTCGTCGCGAATGTTGGTGGCCGGACCGGTTCCCATATCCGTCTTGATCAGGATGGCGAACAGTTCGTTAAGGAACGCGTCGTCAACGACGCGATCTCCCTCTTTGAACAGGTCTCGCACGTCGGTGTAGAGCAGTTGACCGGTCTTCTCCAGGCCCCGTTTAAAGAGTCCCAGGAAGCCCTTTTGCGGTTTGTCGCTGCCGGAGGTTGCTGCCGGTTTCTTGCGATCAAAAAAGCCCATAACTACGAATCTCTGCTGAAATCAAGAACCGGGAACACGACGTTGGGCGTCATTCTAACCCGAACCTGCGAGAGGGCACAGGCGATTCCCACCGACCCGCGACGATCGGCTCACTTCTTTTGATCGCGCAGGACGCGGTCGAGCACGCCGTTGACGAACGGTGCCGATTGTTTGCTGCCGTAGCGGCGGGCCAACTCGATCGCTTCGTTGAGGACGACGCGGCTGGGAGTGTCGGTGTACAGCATCTCATAGATGGCCAGTCGCATCACATTCCGGTCCGTCACGGCCATGCGGGCGAGGCTCCAATTTTCTGCCCGCGCCTCCAGCAGCGCATTCAGTTCGCCCCGGTTCCGGCGGACGCCGGACAGGAGTTCACTCGCAAAGGCCACGAGTTCCACGTCGTGATTCAGACGCCCGCGGAGAAATTCATCCGCGACCGCCATATTGCGATCTGGATTGAGATCGTCCTCATAGAGGACCTGCAGGACAACTTCACGAGCTCGACTTCGTCGCGACATGGGGAACCGTGGGCAGGAGGCGGGGATGGCGGAACGCCACTGGGATTATATGAGAATTCGGCGTTTGGCAACCGGGCGCCGCGGGCGAACGTTCGCCGCATCACGGCCGGCTATGCTGATCGATCAGGCAGTTGAGGGAGGAGATTCGCCATTTCCAGGGCCGCCTCGGCACACTCCACGCCCTTGTTGCCGACATTGCCTCCGGATCGATGAATGGCCTGTTCCAGCGAGTTGCAGGTGAGTACGCCCATCAACACCGGCACCCCACTCGCCAGCGCTGTCTGGCCCAAACTTTGGCTCACTTGACGATTGATATGCTGGTCATGGGTCGTTTCGCCGCGGATCACCGCCCCAAGGCAGATCACCCCCGCGTACCGTTGGCTGCCCGCCAGCAAATCGGCAATCAACGGAATTTCCCAGGCGCCGGGGACCCAGAATACGTCGATCGAATCGTCCTCGACGCCGGCGTCTACCAGCGTATCGACCGCGCCGGTCAATAACTTTCCGGTGATCGATTCATTGTATCGTGACACCACGATTGCAAATCGACGGTGTCGTCCCTTCAAATCGCCCCGAAACTCGTTTGCCATCAATCCTGTACCTCAATTGCGATGAACTTGCCACGCAGGCCGTTGGCCGGTCGTACGCTGACCTCCTTGTTACTTGCCCATATTCATGCTCATGAGAAACTCGGCATTGGTCTTCGCTTTCCCCAAGCGCTGGACCAGCAACTCCATGGCCTCGGGGGCGTTCATGTCGCTCAGAACGCGTCGCAACACCGACACGCGTCGATGCTCTTCGGGGTCCATCAACATTTCTTCACGCCGGGTGCCGCTGCGATTGATATCGATCGCGGGCCAGATGCGTTTGTCGACCAGCTTATGGTCGAGGATGATCTCCATATTCCCGGTCCCTTTGAATTCCTCGAAGATCACTTCGTCCATCTTGCTGCCGGTATCGATCAGCGCCGTCGCGAGAATCGTCAGTGACCCGCCTTCTTCGACTTTGCGGGCCGACCCAAAGAACCGTTTGGGCTGTTGTAGCGCATTCGAATCCAAGCCACCGGAAAGGATCTTGCCGGACTGCTGGCATTCTGAATTCCAGGCCCGTGCCAGGCGCGTGATGGAATCCAGGAAGACCACCACGTCCGTGCCGTACTCGACCATCCGTTTGGCTTTTTCCAGAACCATTTGTTGGACCAGGACGTGTCGCGAAGCGGGTTCGTCAAACGTGGAACTGATCACCTCGCAATTGGGACCTTTGACTTCGCGTTCCATATCGGTCACTTCCTCGGGGCGTTCGTCGATCAGCAGCATGATCACGTACGCCTCGGGGAAGTTCGTCAGGACCGCCTTGGCCATCTTCTGTAAGAGGATCGTCTTGCCGGCGCGGGGTGGGCTGACGATCAAGCCCCGCTGTCCGAATCCGATCGGTGCCACCATGTCGACCACGCGCATGGCCACCTCGTTGGAATCATGCTCCATGACGATCCGTTGGCTGGGGTGCAACGGAGTCAGATCGTCGAAGGCAATTTTCTCAGAGAGCGCATTGGGGTCTTGATAGTTGATCGCCTCCACCCGCAGCAAGGCAAAGTACCGCTCGTTTTCTTTCGGGGGCCGAATCTGCCCGGAAACCGTGGCGCCCGTCTGGAGGCCAAACCGGCGAATCTGGCTGGGCGAGACGTAAATGTCATCCGGACAGGAGAGGTAGTGATAATCCGGGCTCCGCAAAAAGCCAAAACCGTCCGGCAGGATCTCCAGCGTTCCTTCGCCGTACATCAGGCCGTTCATTTTGACGCGTTCTTTCAGGATCTTGAAAATCAAGTCCTGCTTCTTCATGCCGGACACGTCGGTCACGTTCTCGCGACGAGCCGATTCAATCAGCTCCGTCATCCCCATCTTCTGCAGTTCGGCGATGTGCACCTCGCCCTGCTTGATCTTCTCGTAACGATCGTTGGTTTCGTCGTTGCCGGTTTCCCGACCGACACCACCTTCGGCCGCAATCTCTTCGGCCAACGAAAGGGGCTCGGTCTCGTTCTCTAATTCCTGCAACCGATCGATGCCGGAAAGCGCCTCTTCGGAGGCGTCGCGGGCCTCGCGAGGTCTGGTGTCCGGCGCTGCGCTATTGCGCTCGCCACCGCGTTTGATTGCCATGGTGATGCTCCTGAAAAGGATCAAGGCGTGGGCGCATGGAAAACGACCACGGAGGGGAAATGTGGGGATTCGAGGTGGGAGGGAGCTTAGTCGAGGGTTCTCCAGAATTGTTGAACCTGTGCAAAAGTATGTTCAGCCGAGCCACTATTGTCCATTACCCAATCTGCTTGTTTTCGTTTCAGATCCAGGTTTGCTTGGGCCGCTTCACGCGCATTAAACTCGGATTCGCTCCAACCACGCCCCTTCGCGCGTGCCAAACGCTGCTCGCGAGGGACATCCACAAACACGAGTTTATCGCATAAATTGGCCCATTCGGCTTCGATTAGCAGGGCCGCATCCAAGATCACTGAGGTGCCGGGCCGATCACGCTCCAAGGCCTCGATTCGGGCACGAATTCGGTTGCCGATCTTTGGATGCACCAAATCCTCCAGAAACGCTAAATTGCCTTTTTCTTCCGGTTTATTCGAAAAAACCCGCTGAGCGACGGCGGAACGACTTACTTCGCCGTCCTCGGTCAGGATCGCCTCGCCCCAGCGTTGGACCAGCGCATTCCGCACGTCCGCTTCACGCAGGACGGCATGCCCCACCGAGTCCGCGTCGATGACCACAGCGCCCAGTGACCGAAACTGGTCGGCGACAAAGCTCTTGCCGCAGGCAATTCCGCCGACGATCCCGATTATCGCCATGGGGGTCACTCCAACGATTCGCAGGCTGCCCAGTTTGGCCCAGCCTTGGGCTCGACTTTCAGCGGCACGCTCAAGTTCCCCGCCGAGGTCATTTCTTCGACGACCAGCGACGCGAGGTGATCCAGTTCGTCGCGGGGTGCTTCAAACACCAGCTCGTCATGAATCTGCAGCAGCATGCGGGCCTGGAGTTGCTCGTTGCGCAGCCGGTTTCTGACGCGAATCATGGCCAGCTTGATCAGGTCGGCGGCGGAGCCCTGGATGACCGTATTGATGGCAATCCGCTCCGGCAGATTGCGTTGCCGGCCGTCGCCCATCTTGTCGGCAGCGCGAATGCCGTGCACTGTTCGGCGACGACCTAGGATGGTCTCCACATAGCCAACTCGGCGGCAATCTTCCAGGACCTGTTGCATGAATCCATCGACGCCCGCGTAGCGACTGAAATAGGTGTCGATAAATTCGGCGGCGTCTGCCTTTTCGATACCCAAGGCCTTGGCCAAGCCGAAGGCCGATTGACCGTAGATGACGCCGAAGTTCACTGCCTTGGCGTTGCGCCGCTGTTCCGACGTCACTTCTTCCAGCGGCACGCCGTAGACTTCGCTGGCCACTTGGGTGTGGATATCTCGATCCTCGGCAAAGGCGAGTTGCATCGCCGTGTCCTGCGAAAAATGCGCCAGGACGCGCAATTCAATCTGCGAATAGTCGGCGCAGACCAGCAACCAGTCAGGGTGCCCGGGGAGGAATGCGGATCGGATTTCGCGCCCCTCTTTCGTGCGAATTGGAATGTTCTGAAGATTGGGTTCGGTCGAACTCAATCGCCCGGTGGCGGCGACATCCTGTTTGAACGAGGTATGGATCCGACCCGTTTCCGGATGGACCAGTGCCGGCAGCGAGTCGACATAGGTGCTTTTCAGCTTACCGAATTGGCGGAATTCAATGACCTTTGCCGGGAGTTCGTGTTGTCCCGCGAGTTGCGTCAGGACCTCAACATCGGTGCTTGGTCCGGTCTTGGTTTTCTTGATGACCGGCAGTTGCAAATCCTCGAACAGGATTTTTCCCAGTTGCTGTCGCGAATCGATATTAAACTCGCAGCCGGCGAGCCCATAGATTTCGGCCCTCAGCCCCTCCAGGCGTTTCCCGAACTTTTCGCTCAGCTCCTGCAGCAACGTGACGTCAACTTTGATGCCGTTGAATTCAAGTTCGGCCAACACATCGATTAGCGGCATTTCCACGTCGACAAACAATTGATCAAGACGCTCGTCCCGTAGCCGCTGCTCAAGGATCGGCATCAATCGAACCGGTACATCGGCATCTTCGGCGGCGTAGTCAGTCACCTCCGACACGAGCACCTCGTCCATGCGACGTTGTTTTTTTCCCGTCCCAATCAACTCGCTGATCTTGATCATCTTGTGATTCAAGTACCGTCGCGCGAGGTCATCCAAGCTGTGGTTCCGTTCACCGGGATCGAGCAGGTAGTCGGCGACCATCGTATCGAAGGCGACTCCGGCCATCTTCACACCGGCGTTTCGCAGTACGATGATGTCATATTTGAGGTTCTGGCCGATCTTCGCGATCGAGGGGTTTTCCAGGACGGGCCGCAGCGCCTCCAGTGTCGCCTGAGGCTCCAAATGACGCTGCCCGGCGGGTGCCCGGACAGGAACGTAATAGCCCGTCCCGGCCTCCCAAGCAAAGGAATAGCCGACGATTTCGGCCCAGCGAGGATTCGTGGAGGTTGTTTCCGTATCGACGACGATGCGCTGCTGGCTCGACAGCTGCCGCACCAGGTCCTCCAAGGCATCGACCGTGTCGACGGCCTTGTAATCCGCCTTCCACACCGCCGGCGTCGCAGCTTGTGCTAGTTGCCCCAGCCGCTCGGCAAGTTGCCGAAAGCCGAACTCGCGGCACAATTCCAGCGTGGCGTCGATGTCAAAACCACCGACGCGGCCAGCCGCCCAGTCGAATTCGATCGGCACGTCGGGCTTGAGCCGCACCAACTCACGGCTCATCAAGGCCTGGTCGCGAAAGTTGGTCAGGTTTTCGCTCCGTTTCTTGCCGCTGACATCGGCGGCGTGGTCGAGCACGCTCTCCA
>JAUIHJ010000217.1 GCA_030432015.1 bacterium | reverse complement strand
TGCTCGTAAGGTAGTTCCAGAACGTTGCCGTCGATCACATCTTGCGGGGCGAAGACGGATCGCGGGTCGAGCAACAAATCTCCACGCGAATGGACGTTATCGAATTTTCGTTCGAGCACGATGGGCGCTGAGCCCGTTGCGATCGTGGCACCGTCGTCGATGCGGGCCAGCGTGGTATTCCGCATTAACAACGTGTTGAGGACGCCGTTGATCCCGAAATTGCCTTCGACAATCCCGAAGGTGGTGGCGATCGAAATGTTGCGGTTTTCGGTTTCCGCCAGGACGGCCAGGGAAGCGGCGTTCAGATCCACACCGTCCTGGATTTCCGCCTTGGTCGTATTGGTGTAGAGATTGCCGATCCAGGCCCCGCCGGCGCCATCGCCGGTCGTGATTTGAATCGGGAAGGGTTGTCCGGAAAAGTGAAAGGTGTCAGTTTTCAACTTAGCGTTGACACGCACGGCGCCATTGGTGGGTGTGAGACGATGGTTGCCTGACGGGATCGAGCCGCTGACTGCAACGGCGAACGGGTTGACGGTGGGATCGACGTTGCCGACCGCTTGAGCTCGCGTTTGTGTCAATCGAATTCGCGTGCTGCTAATGACATCGACGTAGTACGTGCTGCCGTTGTCCAGCCCGGTGATCGGCGTTCCCGCCTCGGCGTTGTAGACCACCTCCTGGCCATCAACGAAATCGTGCGGCGCGGAGAGCCGAATCGCGTCGGTGAAGCCGCTGTCGATCGCGTCAATGCCGCGCGAGTGGTTCACCTGCGCGCCGGTTTTGATGGTGGCGGTACTCTCGTTCTCGAGCACCATTGCATCCAATGCCGCGGCGCCGCCCCGTTCCGTACCAGCGGCCTTGGCGCTCGCCCAGGAGGTAAAGAAGCCGTTCTGGATCCCGAAATTCGAATTTGCCTTGTCCGTGACGAACGACTGGAGCCCCCCGAGTCCCAGCCCTTGCCCGAGCCCATCCAACCACTGAATGCGATGGGGCAACCGGACCTCCGAATCAACATTCACCGCGCCGTAGGCATCGACGACCGCGTTGGTTCCGATCCAGGCCTTGGCCTTTCGCTTGAAGAAACCGAAGTTCAACGCGACGGCCGCCTGATTCTTTTGCTTAAACGTGGACTTGCGGCCTTGGTTCGTGCTCTTACTCGCTTCGGCGGAAATCTCGGGCATGTCGATCAGCGTGGCGTTCACATCGACGGCGCCTCCCAGCGACGTGATATGGGCGTCGGCCCCGATGCTGGCCCGAGCCTTGTCAAACTGAAAGGCGACGGAAACCGCACCGGCGAATCCGAATTTGCTGATCTTGGCCTGCTGCGCCGGATTCGCCCCCTGATTTCCCGCTTTGCTGGATTTGTATTTCCTGGCAATGGCGTTCAAGATCCCGGTATTGCCAGTCGCGCCCTTGGTGAACTTCCATTGACTGGCGAATTGATCGAGCGCCCCGGTACCCGCACTTGACTGCGCGGCGATGTCGTTCTTGGCGAGATCCAGAAAGGGAACTTCATGGCTGGACGAGATCTCGATGTTGCCGCCGACAACAACATTTCCCTGAATCTTGGTTTCTGCAAGCGTATCAGTGACACTGACCGAAACCGCGGCCGCCAGCAGGCCCTCAGCCGTGTTCTTCGCCAGGCTGAACGTGTTTTGATCCTTAATGTAAGCCGACTTGAAGGTGGCGTCGCCACCCACATAAACCTGTGCGTCGCGTCCTAGAATGACCTCCGAGTTTCCCTTGAGCACCGAAACGGCAACCGTGATGTCAACCGTTTCGCCTTCAGTTAAGAATCGTAATTGCCCCGTCCGGGCGTACGAGTTGACCCGGCCGTCCGCCTCGGCTTCCACCGTCAAGTCGTTGGCGACAGTCAAGATCGCGTCGTCCGCATTGACCTTGGCGTTGGGAGTGGCCAGTGCCACGGAGGCGCCCAGAAACGCGCTCATGACGCGAATCTTGGCTTCCGTTTCCGCCGTGGACTTGACGGTCAAATCATGCGCCGCGATGTTCGTCGAGGTCGTGATGTTCGAGTCTGTGCCGAGCGAAATCGTGGCGTCCGCATACGACTCCGTCCAGCCACCTCCGAGGGAAATGTCGTCGAGCGTTTCCAGCTTCGACTCGATTTCTTCTCCGCTCTCGTCGAAGTAGTGTTCGCTATCGGCGCGGGCGAATAGAGAGACCGTGCGTCCCTGAATGGTCGCGCCGTCAATGGTAATGTTAGCTTCGGTGTCTGTCTTCTCGGCAAAGAAAAACTCGTAAGAGTTTCCACTCCGCTCGTCCTGCCAGGCATTCAGCGTGATGTCCCCAGACCCGCTGGCGCTGACGTCACCGCCGACGGTTGCCAGCAGTTGGGCCCCCTCCCCGATGTCAAGGGTCGCGTTGGGATTCTCGAGGACAATCGCGAAGGTGGTCGGAAAGATGTCTTCTGCATGCAAGAGAATGTCGCCTGCCGAAAATCCCGTATTGGCCACGTGGGTCAGGATGTTGGCATTTGAATTGACGTTGATATCCAGCGAGTTGACCGTCACATTGCCGGAATTGCCGGTCGAGTCCGCCGTCAACGGATCGGCAGCGGCGGCCGTCTTGCGGGTCGAGATCGTCGCGTCGGATTCCAGCGTAAAACTGGTGGCGGCATCGACTGTAAGCGAGTTGCCGTCGGTATCGATCAACAGGCCCGAGCGAATGACGAAGTCCTTGGTCTCGCCGTTGCCGAAATTCAGCGCCTTGCCTTCTTCACCGAATTTGATGGAGGGTGCCCGAATGATCAGCTCGGTGAGGCCCCCCAGTCCCAAGCTGTCTTCCAGCGTCACCGTGCCGGCTGCCACGATCGTCAGCGTGTCGTCTGAGTTATCGCTGTTCCCCATGATCGTGCCGGTGACGCGGACGTCGCCGCCGGTCGAGGTGACCGTAATGTCGCCGTCAATCAACAGCGAATCGTCGTATTCGACCTTCCCTGACATGGTGACGTCAGCCGAGAGCGTCGTCGTATGTCCCGAACCGATGACCAAGAGCGATGCGTCGTCGATGCCGACCAGCGGGCTCTTGATATGGACCTCGCCACCCACCCCAGGTGCCGAAAGCACGAGCGGGTCACGGACGGTCGTGACCCCATCGATCAGATTACCGCTGCCGACGGTGATCTCGTGCGTGCCATACGGGTTGCCAATGACGATGGCGTCGTATCCGTCCCATCCAGACAGCGCAGCGCGATCGACCGAAAATTCGCTGCTGGCATCCGTGCCGATCATAATATCGGCCGCCGAATTCACCGGACGAAAATAGAGGCTGTCCTGAAATTCCGTGCCCGCAAAGCCGTCCGGCGAGACCGCGGGGTCCCAGTCGCCCAGACCCGGTGATTGTGGTCCGACGAAGTCAGGATCCAGGCCCCAGAGGTCTGCGAACAGCAGCAAGCGGTCTTCCAACCTCTCGAATTGGCTGCGGAGGCGAGACAGTCGCCGCTGACGAGCTTTTTCCAGCGCACGACGTTTTCTTGCATTCGATCCAATCATGAATCCAGCATTCCCTGTTAAGTGACGGAATAAATGGAAGTGCTTGCGTTAAGTGCGAAAACGCGTGAGGCACGGACGGCTGGGAAGAAGCACATGGTGCCGTCGAGCAAGCTCCCGCAAATCCAAGTCTTGCGTCGAGCAAGAAACGTGGAATACGGGTTCAAAAAATCAACAAAGCACGAACCTATTCTTGGGAAGAGTCGTGCCCAACATCGGTTGCAGCGCAGAAGTCATGTAGTCAACGCGCCGACTGTATCAGGAAGGTATGTTTCGGACGGAAGGGTGGGCTCTCGTGATGCAGTCTCTCGCTGGACCAGTGACCATGATTCCCTTAACGGGCCTGAGCAAATTCGGGCGTGATCCGAATGCGGAGAACGGGTGAAACGACTTATCCGAGCTGGCGCTCATTTCGAGACGTGCGTGTGTTAACGCACAGGTTAGAAGTTAACGCAGACTGAAGAAAAAGGAAGCAATTTGTATTTCCGAACGGGAAACGCCCGGCGGGCGACGATGGACACTTTCGTAGCGAAAGGTTCAGCGAAAACTTACAGCGGAACATTGGGGTGACGTTTCCCACGTTAAGGCTGGCGGGTCCATCACCTGTTCGCATGAGACAACCTGCACACCCGACTGGAACGTAAGCCCCAAGCGGACGGAAGCGAGGACAGGCGCGGCGCGGAAAAATTTAGAAAAATGCAATTTCAGCCGGTGCGAGTCGCAACGCCGCCTTCAGGGCGCGCCTCCCAGCGACCATGATTCCGCGCTATTCGTGAAGATGCGCAGCTTGGGAGGGGTGCGTCGCCGAGCCCGGACGCGCCATCTTGCAAATTCTCATCCTATCGATCCTTCGTGTATGCGGTCGAAGCATCCCACGCGCGGAGCGTTCCGTCCCAACTGGCAGAGACAAGTTGCTTGCCGTCCTTGCTCCAGCGGACGCTCGCCACGTGACTGCGATGGCCACTGAGCGTCAGCGCGAGTCGCCCGGTGTTGAGGTCCCAAATCTTGACTTTCCCGTTGTCGCTGGCGGTCGCCAGGCGTGGAAATATTTGGTCCGGATGCCAATCGACAGAGGTCGCGGCGCCTGTGTTGGTCACGAGTCGCCGGACCGGTTTACCGGAGTTCACGTCCCACAGGATGACAGTCATGTCATCGGGTTGATTGGGGCCACCCAAATTCAACGGAACTTACCCGGAATTCAATCGGGGCCGCTCAGGAATCGCACCCCCGCACTCGGTGCTAAGCGGCGCGGCCTAGGGGTTCTGCGAAGGAGGGTTCTCGGTCAACAACGCCAGATTGCAGGGTTGATTGGGGGCCACCCAAATTCAACGGAACTTACCCGGAATTCAATCGGGGCCGCTCAGGAATCGCTCCCCCGCACTCGGTGTCAAGCGGCGCGGTCTAGGAGTTCTGCGAAGGAGGGTCCTCGGTCAACAACGCCAGATCGCCAGTTTTCGACCTATCCACCTTTGTTGAATGCGGCCGAGGCGTCCCAAATGCGGAGCGTGCCATCCCAGCTGGCAGAGACGAGTTGTTTGTCGTCCTTGCTCCAGCGGACGCTGGCCACCGGCGCCCGGTGACCGCCGAGCGTCAGTGCGACGCGTCCGGTATTCAGGTCCCAGATCTTGACCTTGCTGTTGTCGCTGGCGGTGGCCAGCCGGGGATGCGTTGCGTCCGCATTCCAATCCACTGACACCACTGCACCCGTGTTGGTCGCCAATCGCTTGAACGGCTTGTAGGATGTCGTATCCCACAGAATGACGTTCATGTCATTGCTGGTTGATGCAAGTTGCGATCCATCTGGACTCCAGCGCACGCAATTGACTTGTGCGCGATGCGCGGTCTGCCGGTGTAGCAAACGGCCGGTCTCTCCGTCCCAGACGATCACAACTCCTTCGCGATCCCCCGTCGCGAGCTGCGCGCCATTCGGCTTCCAGTCAATCGTGAAGACAGTCTGGCGATGCCCGTCCAGGGAATACAACTCCTCGCCGGTGGCGGCGTCCCAAATTTTCACGGTGCGATCATGGCCTGCCGATGCGATTCGCGAACCGTTCCCATTCCAGCTAACCGACCACACCCGCGACGTGTGTCCAGGCAGTTCTTGGATGAGCGATCCTGTGTTGGCGTCCCACATTCGCAAGATGCCGTCATGGTGGGCGGTCACGATTTTCGACGAGTCGGGGTGCCAACGCACCTGCAAGACGTCGTCTTCGGAGTCGCCGCTGCGCGCATCGCTGAGCGTGATGCGGTGGTCAAGGTCGGCACTCCAGACTTGAATATTACCACCATCGGTTGTCGTCGCCAGTCGCCGACCATCCGGGCTGCGATCCAGTGACATGACACGCTGTTTTTGCCTCACATTTACGGCGCGCGAATAGCCTGGGGCAGCGACGTCCCAGAGCCTGACAGTCCGATCGGAACTGGCAGACGCAAGCTGCTTTCCCGTAGGATCCCAGGCGAGTGCCAGAATGCGGCCAGAGTGGCCGTAGAGGACCTGTTGGGGTGACTCTTGTTCTGAGGTGAGATCCCAGATCCACAGGGCACGATCCCATTGTGTTGTTACAAGTTTGTCCGAGTTTGGACTCCATTGAATCGCCGCGATTTCTCCCTCGAAGCCACTCAACGTCCGTTCCAACGAACCGCTGGCGGCATTCCAGATGCGGACCGTTTCATCGCGCGACCCGGTGGCAATCCAGGCCGAGTCCGGACTCCAGGTCACGACGACGACAAGGGATTCGTGGCCGGAAAGTGTGAACAGCAGGCTGCCATCGTCAGCATTCCAGACATGGGCAGTTCCAGCATGGCTCGCTGTGGCGATCTTCGCTCCGTCAGAGCTCCAACAGACGCACAAAGGTAACGCGCGTGAGTGCGCGATATGGCAGATTTCCCGGCCCGTCTTTGTCTCCCACACCGTGGTGCCTCCGCCTTTCGTCACGACCGCGAGACGCTCTGAGTCAGGGCTAAAGCGGACCGATACGATCTCGGACTGAATACGCGATACCAGTGAACGCAATTTTTCGCCGGAATCCGCCTGCCAGATCTCGATGTCGCCATGAAACCCTCCCGACGCAATCAAGTTGGAATTCGGGCTCCAATCGACACTGCGATCCGCGTTGGTCCGAATGACCTGTCGCACGGCGCCGCTTGCCGCCTCCCAGATTCTCAACGTCCCGTCATTGGCCGCGGAAACGACCCGAGTCCCATCGGCGTTCCAACTGACACCCCACGCAATTTCAGTATGGCCTCGTAGCGTCAGTCGTTCGCGCTGGCCAAGCGACTGAAGGTAATACCACTCCCATCCCCGGAGGTCGATGCCGGTGACTTCAGGCCTCCAGCGTCCAGTGAGTTCCCTGACGGTGGCGATCCCGCCAGGTTCCTCTGCAGCCTGCCCCGCCAGGTTCATTTGCGCGAAATAGAGGGTACGCTGGATCGCGTCTTCACGCGTTTCAGCCAGCCCGCGCAAGCGTGCTTCACGAAACGCCGCCGTGGTTGTCACGATAGCCAGCGTCAAGATGGATAGGGCAACGGCCAACATCGAGGCAGCCAGCCGTTTGTTGCGCCGCGACCAGCGCCACAACCGTTCGGGCCACGAGACGCGTCGTGCCTGCACCGGCTTGTCGTCGAGAAAACGGCGCAGGTCGGCCGCCATCTCGTCCGCCGTCGCATACCGATTCCGCGGATCCCTTTCGATCGCCTTCAAGACAATGGTCTCCAAGTCGAGCGGAATACGAGGATCAATCGCCCGCGGGGCGAGCGGCTCGGCACGCCCGATCATCTCCATCAGTCGCAGCCGATCCTCCGCCGCGAACGCCGGCCGAAGCACGGCCAATTCATACAGGGTTAGCCCCAGAGCGTAAACATCCGCTGGCGTGTCGCACATACCCTGAAAGCGTTCCGGCGCCATGTAGCGGAGCGTCCCCACGAAGTCGCCCGGCTGCGTGATTGCCTCGGCTTCGGTCTTCGCCAGCCCGAAGTCGGTCACCCAAACGACGCCGTCGGCATCGAGAATCAAGTTCGAGGGTTTGATGTCGCGGTGGATCACACCACGGGAATGCGCGTATGCCAGGGCGTCGGCCGCTTGCAAGCCGATTCGCGCCACGGACTGAAAATACCGACGATGGCCCGTGGTGGCAGACGAGGAGGACGGATGGCCGGACCACCCGCGCACCATCCGTGTCTCGCTGCGCGACGAATCGTTGACGGATTCGTTCGTCGCCCCGCTGGACGCTGCCGACTCCCGCTGGGAATCCGTCGCTGATGCGACTTCAACCAGCGGGTGCGAGGAAAAATGGCCGTCGATCAGAGCAACCGCGATTTCGCTTGTCGCGTAGCCGTTCGGTACGCCCCCGTGGCCTTGGGGGGTGTCGATGCCATGGCGATCTGCGGAGCGGTCCACCGGGCGGCGAGTTGTGTTGGCGAGTTCGGCGATAACACGATCCAGGCTGCATCCTTTAATCAACTGCATCGCGTAAAAGACGTCGCCATCTTCGTCTCCCACTTCGAAAATGGGCACGATGTTTGTGTGATGCATTTTGGCGGCGGCGCGTGCCTCACGTCGAAACCGTTCCAATGCCGAGCCTTGTCGCGCAACATAGTGCGGCAGCAACTTGAGCGCTACCCGCCGCCCCAGGGATTCCTGTTGCGCCTCATATACGACTCCCATTCCACCGCGACCGATTTCCTGAATGATACGGTAGTCGCCGACACGCTCCGGCGGGCCCGCGGAAATGGAGTCACACGCGACGTCGTCGGCCTCTTCGCCGCCGATCTGCTCCAACATTGCCACAGCGTGCAACGCGCGCCGTAAGTCGGCAGCCATTTCCGGATGCTCATGCACGTAGGCGTCGACGGAAGGACTCTCGCCCCGCCTCGCACGCTCCAGAAAATCGTCGACGATATCCTCGAGCGTTTTTCCTGAAGTGTCGCTCATAAGCGTCGCGGACCTAATTGTCGTTACGATCGGTCGATTCTGTTGGCTCGGCACCCATGCCCAACTCGGTCAGCGCTTTCTCGAGACGCAGCAGCGCTCGTACGTATCGCTTGCTTGCCGTCGACGTTTCGATTCCCAATTCGCACGCCACTTCCCGATTGGAAAGTTGTTCAAAGTGGCGGCAAGAGAGGATTTCGCGGTCCGTGTCGTTCAGGCCTTCCAGAACTTCTTCCAGCTTCAGGCGGGTCTCACTCCGGATCGCGGCCTGGCTGGGAGATGTCACGCTGCCCAGCAACAGGTCCACCATACAGAACGAACTGGCGACTGAGGGAATGGCCCGCCGAATCGAAACCTCGCGACGTGCGTCACGAACCTGGTGCCCCAGATGGTGGCGGTGGACCTTGTGGAGGCGCCACTGGACAATTTGCCGCAACCATAGGAAGAACGGGGCCTGGGGGGCCGCCAAATACGCTGGCAGCCTCTCGGTCGCTTCGAGGAAGGCATCCTGCAACACATCGTGTTCATCCAGGCGCGGAAGCAATCGAATGTTCATCCGCGCGCGGATCATCAACCGCAACCGCTGCTCGTGCAGCTTGAAAAGTTCAGCCACAGCCGCCTGATCGCCATCACGCGCGCGTTCGACCAATGCTCGTGTCGTGACACATGTCTCGCCCATGATTGGATTATAGCGCATTGCCTGCTCTGGCAGGAGGGCCAAGATCCAATAGGGCCAGGCAGCCCATCATCAAGAGGGAAACCCGCTGCATCGAATGCGAGACGATGGCCAAAGCATTGACGCAACGTGGGGCGCCGTCGCGTGCATTGGCTCGATCGAGCCTGACCGCCGGTCTGCACCGTGTACCCAATGAGGCCATTCTCCGCGCATCACGAAGCGTCGCAACCGCGGGATATCCTGGAATTAGGCGATCAGTTCGTTGATAACTTTGCCACCAAATTGGCTAAGTTGTTTGAAACGTCCTGCGTGATAATACGTCAGCTTGTTGTCATCGAGACCGAGTAGTCTCAGCAGCGTGCAATGGAAATCGCGAACGTGGTGGACATTTTCGACGGCGCTCATGCCAATGTCGTCCGTCGCTCCGATTGTGTGTCCGGCATTGCAACCGCCGCCAGCCATCCAGATCGTCATGGCATTGGGATTGTGGTCGCGTCCGAAGGCAACTCCGCCGCGGACGCCGTTGTCCGGTGTGCGACCGAACTCGCCGCACCAGACAATCAGTGTGCTGTCAAGCAAGCTCCGCGCCTTCAAGTCTTTAATCAAGGCTGCGATCGGCTGATCGACACCGCGAACCAGGTTGCCGTGAGCACGCTCGATGTAGTCGTGGCTGTCCCACGTTCCATTGTAGAGTTGGATGAAGCGAACGCCCTTTTCGACCATCTTGCGTGCGAGCAGGCATTTGCGACCAAATGAGTCCGTCGCATCCCCACCGATGCCGTACATGTCGAGCGTTTTGGCGCTTTCGCCGGACAAGTCGATCGCATCGGGCACTTCCATCTGCATGCGGAATGCAAGTTCATAACTTGCGATCCGAGCGTTCAGGTCATCGTGTCCAGGATGTTCCGCGGCATGATCGGCGTTGAGCCGGTTCAGAAAATCAAGGTTGGCACGCTGCCGTGCCGCGGTCACGCCATCGGGCGGTCGCAGATCCAGGATCGGTGAACCTTTCGGACGCAGCGGAGTGCCCTGGTAGAATGCGGGCAGGTATCCGTTGCTCCAATTCGCTGCGCCGCCTTGCGGATACGAAACTTCCGGCAGCACCAGAAATCCGGGGAGGTTTTGGTTTTCGCTTCCTAAACCATAGGTCACCCACGCGCCCAACCCGGGATCACCGCCAAAGCGGTTGCCGCAGTTTATTTGATACATCGCGGTTGGGTGATTGACGCTGTCGACCTGGCAACCTCGATAGAAGCACAAGTCATCCGCGACGTCTGCAAGGTGGCGCCAGTTGTCCGCCATATCGGCGCCGCTCTCGCCGTGCCGATTGAACTTGAAGGGACTCTCCACGTAGTAACGTTTGCCGCTTTCCATCGCCGATTTCTGTTCACCTTTGCGAGTGAACTCCTTCAGGTGCACTCTCCTGAGCGACGGTTTCGGGTCGAATGTGTCAATGTGCGAAGGCCCACCCTCCATCATCAGGAAGATGCAGTTCTTCGCCTTAGCTGGGAAGTGGCCCGCCTTCGGTGACAGCGGTGCAGCGGCTTGCCCAGCGGCGCGGTCGTTGGCCGCGTACCCGTCACCGGCCAGAAGCGCGGAAAACGCCACGCTTCCCAGCGAAGTTCCCAGCGAGTAGAGGAAATCTCGACGATCAATAGACATAGACAAACTCATTGCTGTTCATGAGGACCAAGCAAAGGTCGGCAAAGGCGCGGGTGGCTCGCGAGACGTCGCTTGGCTCGACATCGGGCTCGAAATCGTCAACTGCGTGTCGCGTTTCGACGAAGGTAAAGTTCTCGCCCGTGTTTTCCTCGACGGCTTCGCGCACGATTTCGCGCGGCGGCGGTTCGTGAGGTTTCGCTTCCGGCGGCAGGATCGATTCGATGTGATCCCAATGGGTGAGGCAACGCCGGACATCGGCGTCCGTGGCTTCGCGCCCAAACAACCGCCGGTACACGTTGCGAATCGTATCGGATCGATCTTGGCTGTCCTTCATCACATG